>DASSHJ010000106.1:0-3701 GCA_035692965.1 Nitrosospira sp.
GGTCCTGGGTTATTTCAACATCCAGCTTGGATACGTTCTCGGCAATGGTACCGATACGGGGTTCAAATTTATTCACTGAATCACGTCAACGCCTCGCATGAAATTCCTGTCTTCCCAAATTCAATAGCCAAATTATACCATTCGCATAGGAAGGGCGGGGTTTTTCAACATCCTGTTAAAGGATTCATGGATTCGTCGATACTCTACAACCACCAGCTAAGGCTGGTGGGTTAGATGTAGTTTCTCACAACGTTGTTCACCTGAAGCCGATGCGTGCCATTCCCATTCAAACACACGGCCCAGCGCACTTCGCTTATTGCGCCCTCTGATAACTGTTTGTTAAACACGAGGAGGATCTGTTTCCCTCTCGAAATGGCGATGGGCCGCGATTGCCTCGATAAATTGCGGCAGGACATCGTCGGAGTACTCTGGGAACGTAAGCACTCCCGGATCAGGGTTCCCGCTTGGCAGCGCGATCTTTACTCCCGCATTCTTGATCAGGTCTATCCCGGTCCCCAGCGCAAGTATCGGCTTGCCATGCCGATACTGCTCCCTGATAGCCTCGACCACCTCGCCCATGCCCGCGAGATCCTTCATATCCTCTGAACCATCGGGTATCGCAAGCGCGTCAAAAAGCACACCAGGCATGACTTCGAACGTGACATCAACCTCGATGCTGCTACCCTCCATACTTTGCACAGTTCCAAGGCGAGCGGCAATGAAGCGCGGCACGGCGCCTTCTTCAGTCAGGCCGTCCCGCAGCGCGTTGACAGCCACGCCGTCTACTCCATCCGCTACCATGATTGCGATGCGCCGCGTTTGAATACTGCCATCTCCGGGCCGGGCAAAAAGCGAGAGTGCAGGAGACCTCTCTACCTCCGGAATTGCCGGCTGGTCGAGCGCCTTGGGCTGGGCCGCGGGCAGTCCATTCATCCCCAGCCCCTGTGCTACGCTTTGCGCTAGATCGTCCGCCACGTTTACTAGTATCGATACCATGCGCTCGCGTATCGCAGGGGTCTGCACTCGTCCCAGCTCGAAACGAAATGCGTTGACGATATGGTCCTTTTCAAGCTGCGTCTGACTATTCCAGAATAATTTCGCCTGGGTGTAATGATCCGCAAAACGCTCGGGTTTCCCGCGCACCTTGTCCCCCTCCACCGGTTGGGGAAACGACGTAAAACCCGCCGTCCCCGCTTGGAAGGGGCATCCTCCCGCCAGGGAGTTGGGCTCATAGGAAACACGGCCTCTGTTTATGGATTGGCGGTGAAAGCCGTCGCGTTGGTTGTTGTGGACTTGCGCCACAGGTGAATTGATGGGAATCTCATGAAAATTGGGCCCTCCAAGTCTCAATAACTGGGTATCCACATATGAATGGATACGCCCTGCCAGAAGCGGATCATTGCTGAAGTCCATGCCCGGCACGACGTGCGCGGCACAGAAAGCTACTTGCTCTGTTTCCGCAAAAAAGTTATCGGGATTACGGTTGAGAACCATTTTTCCAACGGGCATTACTGGCACCAGTTCTTCTGGCACCAGCTTCGTAGCATCGAGTACATCGAAGCTGAATTTTTCTGCTTGTGCTTCGGTGAAGATCTGCATGCCCAGTTCGTACTCTGGAAACGCCCCGCTTTCAATCGCTTCCCAGAGGTCGCGGCGGTGGAAATCCGGGTCGGCCCCGTTGATTTTGACCGCCTCGTCCCAGGTCAACGAATGCGTGCCCGCAAGCGGTGACCAATGAAACTTGACAAACTGCGAAGCGCCGTCGGTTGTTACCAGGCGGAAAGTATGCACGCCGAAGCCCTGCATCATACGGTAGCTGCGGGGAATCGCACGGTCGGACATGGTCCACAGCACCATGTGAATCGATTCCGGCATCAGCGAGATAAAATCCCAAGAGGTGTCGTGCGCGGTTGATGCCTGCGGAAAGCCGGTGTGCGGCTCGGGTTTGATCGCATGGACCAGGTCAGGAAATTTCATCGAATCCTGTATAAAAAACACCGGGATATTGTTACCCACCAAATCCCAGTTACCTTCGTCGGTATAGAATTTAGTCGCAAACCCTCGTGCATCGCGGACTGCATCGGCCCCTCCGCGTTCAGCAAAGACAACCGAAAAGCGCACGAAAACGGGGGTGCGCTTTCCCGCCTCGGCGAACAGGGAAGCGCGCGTATATTGCTCCAAAGACTTATAACATTCGAAATAGCCATGTGCCGCCGAACCTCGGGCATGTACCACGCGCTCGGGTATACGCTCATGATCGAAATGGGTAAGTTTTTCACGCAGAATAAAATCTTCGAGCAGTGCGGGTCCGCGAAGGCCCGCCTTAAGGGAATTCTGATTGTCTCCTATAGGAACACCCTGGTTGGTCGTCAATACGCGTCCGCTGGAATCGCTCCGGACCCGATCGAGCGATTCATTGCCTGGATTGATTCCTAACTGGAGATCACCCCTGCCGGTTTTCTCGGAAGGAATGGTTTCAGTTAACGTACTGCCCGTTACAGAAGGATGAGGAGGCTCCACCGTCTGCCCTTTCTCGGGAGAGACTGAGTCCTTCCCGTACTCATGCGGCTTGTTAACATCATAAGGCATGGATACCACGAGCTCTTCTGTTGCTGCGAGTTTGGCAGTATATTTATTAGCAGGATTCCCTTTCCCATGAGCGGGGCCCCCAATGGTCGAGCGATTGTCATCTTCGTTTTTACCATTTGACTTCATATTTTTCTCCTTGCGTTGATGCCTGACAGCGGCCGATACCAGTCCAAAAGGATGTGTCTTTACTTCAGGGCGTTCTGTACGTCATCACACGCAACTCCAAACCTAGCACCCCTAAGTGCCCGTAGGCGCAAAAGTTACCAGGGAAAATGCCCTTACCGCGAGCATGAGATTAAAAAATCAAAAGGACGTATCCAGGGTGGGTATCCGGGTACCCTAGCCGACGAGTATGGGCCGTAGAACGTTATTCACCGTTCCAATTACAAGTACACCAAAGATAACGAGAGTTATTCCTTGCCAAATGGCTCCAGTAAGCAGGAAGTAAATCGCTACCGGTCCCAAGATCGGCCCGGCGCCAATAGCAGGCAATAAAGACAAGAAAGCCATCACGAAGCCCCATAGCAGGGCTCCCTGTATACCCAAGAATGAAAATATCACTCCCCCTAGCGTGCCTTGTATCGCCGCCACGGCGATATTGCCCTTTACGGTGGCACGAACTACGATGGTGAATTTACCGAATAAATTCCCCTTATGCTCCTGGCTAAGCGAAATTCCCTGTCTGATTCTCGCAGACAAGGCGACCCTGTCCCGGAGCAAGAAAAACAGCAGATATAACATGATTCCGAAACTGACAACAAGCTCAAATGTATTCTGGCCAAGCTGGAGGGCCTCCTTTCTCCTGCAATAGTGAAGCAGCCATGAATGCGAACGGGAGAATCACCATGATCAGGCAGAGCAATAGGGTTGCGAGCGCGGCATGATTCTGCCGCCCGTGCAGGCGCCCTGCCAGCCAGCGATAAAATGTCACGAATATTATGGCGAGAACGGAGCCTCGAAATATTGCGCCAAAAAAGGGCAGCAATATCCACCCGAATGCCAGGGAGACGACAATTAACAGGAGCAGGAAGGCTTTTTGCTGAAGCTGGAGGGGAGTTCATAGATTTGTGTGCTTTTCAATTATCGGAATTGTTATTTGACATGAAACCATA
>DASSHJ010000107.1:0-8876 GCA_035692965.1 Nitrosospira sp.
CTATGGCATTTGCAATCGGCGAAACCAGTGAAATCTGCTGAAACATCGCGAGAAGAGCCGGGATCAGCCCAAGCGTGATTGCCCATTGTATGCGTGCCCAATCCGAAAGCCAGTGTATCCTCCCGATACGCCCCGTGGAAACCAGCATGATTACTGCCATTGCTCCGAATGATAGCCAGAAGCCCGGGGAGAGCACTGCCCAGGGATCAACGAACGTTACGGCAAGCAATGCCAAGGCCAAAACTGCCGTGGCGGAAGTAACACGCCCCGATAACAGGGCGAGCGCGACCACGGCAAGCATGCAGACGGTTCGCTGCGCCGGGACCGCGAAACCTGCCAGCAGGGCGTACCCGAGTGCCGCGATCAGTCCCAGAATGGCTGCAGCCTTGCGACCCGGCAACCATAAGGTCAGATGGCTGCTCCTTCGCCATGCTGCGTACACAAGGGCAAAAACCAGGCCTGAAACCATGGTCACATGCAGACCGGAAATACTCATGAGATGGTTGATGCCGGTACGCGTAAATACTTGCCATTGCTCGGCGGGAATAGCGCGCTGATCGCCGACCGCGAGAGCAGCCAGAACGCCTGCGTAGGCATGACCGGGAAGGGCCTCCATGAAACGCTCCCGGATTTCCTGACGCACGCGCTCGATCCTATAAGCCGGCCGATCCACCATATCATCCAGCCGTACATTTCCAGAGGATTTGCGCACATAGCCGGTAGCCCGTATGTTGCGCTCCAGCGCCCATTCCTCGAAATCGAAGCCATGCGGGTTGACACTGCCGTGAGGCCGCTTGAGCCGCACCCTCAATTGCCAACGCTCACCTGCATGGATTGCGGGTAGGCCATCGTTGGCACCTTTATCCTTATCGGGATACCAGGCAAGGGAAACGCGTGCAGGTACGCTTGCATCAGTCTCAAGCACCTGCTCCACGTCAAAAGCAAAGCGCGTGTTGCGGCCGTTGATTTGAGGCAGTTCGGCTATAACGCCGATCACCTGTATATCGCGCCCCTCCCATTCCGTTGGAAGGTTGTCGGCGAGGCGGTGATGGGCAAAAAGGGCAGCCCAGAAAAATCCAGCGCCGAGCAAGACCACGCAAGACAGGAGCTTGTTCGTCATTGCAAAAACTGGCCGGCTGTGATGCCGCAGCAGGAACGCCAAGGCCGCGCCGGGCAACAGCAGCGACGCCCGTACCAGGTCAGGCAGCTCGGCCTGCTGTTGCAGCAGTATCACGCCGAGCACAAATGCAAGTATGCGTGCTCGCACGTCAGTTACAGTGACCGCAATTCATGCATGAGGGTTTGAAATGAAGCGGGTGAGGCTGATTGAAGCAGGATAAGCTTGGAGAACCACTAATGAGCCGGGGAATAGAGCGTGATAGATGGTTATGTTTGCACCGGCCACCGGTGTTTCCGTACACTCCCCCCATGATCCGAAAATTCTTTAAAAAGTATCTTCCCTCGCACGAGGTCATCCGGCAGAACCGCTTTGTCGCGCTATTCGGAGATCGATTGCAGCATCATAACCTGTGGCACCTGCACCGCCGGTCGGTGGCAGGCGGGGTGGCTGCGGGACTCTTCGCCGGCCTGATCCCGGGAAGCAATCCGGTCCAGTTCTTTTTTGCAGCGCTGTTCGCCGTCATGTTCAAGGTCAACCTTCCGGTAGCGGTCGCGACAACGCTTTATTCCAACCCTTTCACCATTGTCCCCATTTATATTGCCGCCTATGCAATCGGCGAGTTCGTCATTGGAAACGGTGCCGAGGGGAATTTGCCGCCAGATGAACTGCATCTGATGGATAAGAGTATCAGCGAATGGGTACCTGCACTGGTGGACTGGATGGTTTCTCAAGGCAAACCTCTGCTCCTGGGCTTGCTCCTGCTGGCCCTGGTGCTTTCTTTCGTCGGCTATTTCGTTGTTCGCGCAGCGTGGCGCCTGTATGCCGTTTATGCATGGCGCAAGCGGGCAAAACGCCGGCGCTAGGCAATTTCGGGGAAAAGCAAAAGCACTCGCAGCGATGAATCAATAGAAGCGGGCTTTAAGAGCGCAAATCACAGTGTCGATCTACCTGTAAAATCTTTCAGGTGGCGGGCAACTGCTTTTCATTGTTTAATGGCGGCACTGCGGAATAGCTGAGTTTTCTTACATCGGGTGCCCAAGACGTCTTGCAGCAAATGAATTTGCCGAACGATCAGCATCATATGATTCCAGCATATTGGGATGAGGCTAAGCGCGAACTGGGCGAGTCGGATGAAGTCATGCGCGAACTGACTGTTCGTTTTGATGGAGCACCGTTGCGTTCGCGCGGCGATGCGTTTTCCACGCTCGCCCGTTCGATCCTGGGCCAGCAGATTTCGGTAAAGGCTGCGGATAGCATCTGGAAGAAACTGACGCAGACGGTTGGCGTTGTGGCACCCGACGCGCTGCTTGGCGCCGAACAGAACGTTTTGCGGGACTGTGGGCTTTCTCTGCGAAAGATAGGCTACGTGCAAGATTTATCCGCACGTTTTTCCGATGGGACGCTGGATGCGTCGACATTCCATGAAATGGATGATGAGGCGCTCATCGACATGCTGACGCGAATCAAGGGCGTGGGGCGCTGGACAGCGGAAATGTTCCTGATCTTTCACATGTTGCGCCCAGACGTGCTGCCGTTGGACGACCTCGGCTTGCAGCGCGCATTGAGCATGCACTACAACTCGAACGAGCCCGTCAGCCGGCTAAAGATGAGATCGATTGCAAAACCCTGGCAGCCATGGCGTTCCGTAGCAACATGGTACTTGTGGCGAAGTCTTGACCCTATACCCGTCGAGTATTGAACACGATCATCTATTCCTGGACCAGCGTTCCATCTTGCAGGCGCAGGATTCGACCCGCCTTTCTCGCCAGTTCGTAATCATGAGTCACGATAATCAGGCTCGCCCCGGCACTTCTGTTGAGATCGAGCATCAACTGGAAAACACCTGCAGCCGTATGCCGATCCAGATTCCCCGTAGGCTCATCCGCGAGGACACACGCCGGCCGGGTAACGAGCGCGCGGGCGACCGCGGCTCGCTGGCGCTCGCCTCCGGAGAGTTCCCCCGGAGTGTGGGTCAATCGGGGGCCCAAGCCGACCTGCTCCAGGATTGATGCGGCGTATCCATAGGCTTCGCTGCTGCTCATGCGCCGGATAAGCAAAGGCATCGCAACATTTTCAAGGGCAGTGAACTCGGGTAGCAGGTGATGAAACTGATAAATAAAACCGAGGGACCGGTTACGCAACCTACAGCGCTCTTCTTCATCAATTGAGGTGAGATCCCGATCCATCAGCCGGATGTACCCGCTTGTCGGCGCGTCCAGCCCGCCGAGCAGGTGCAGCAGAGTGCTTTTGCCCGACCCCGATGCCCCCACGATCGCGAGCGTTTCGCCCGCTGCAACCGTCAGATCGATTCCAAAGAGTACCGGCACTTCAATCTTGCCCTGATAATAGCTCTTGCTCAGGCCCTGGCAGGAAATGACCGGCTCACTCATAGCGGAGCGCCTCCGCTGGGTTGACCCTCGATGCCCGATAACTGGGGTAAAGCGTGGCAAGCAGTGTCAATACAAAAGAGACGACCGCCACAGTTACAATATCGGCGAGTTGCGGATCGGAGGGGATTTCGCTGATGTAGTAGACTTCCCGTGACAGGAATTGCACGTGGAAAAGCTTTTCGATCCCAGCCACTACCGCCCCCACGTTGTAGGCGAGCAGCACGCCGCCGAGCACACCCAACGCGGTCCCGATGATGCCTATCAAAGTCCCCTGGACGATGAACACCGTCATGATGCTGCGCGGGCTTGCACCAAGCGTGCGCAGAATCGCAATATCGGATTGCTTGTCAGTAACCGCCATCACAAGGGTCGATACGATATTGAAGGCCGCAACCGCGATAATAAGGGCCAGGATGAGCGACAGCATGCGCTTCTCGATCTGTATCGCCCGAAAATAATTCGCGTGTTGCCGGGTCCAATCGCTGATAAGCACCGGAGCTGAAATCATGGGAAGCAGCTCATATGCAACCTCGGGCGCCTTGAACATGTCGCGCAATTTCAGCCGCACGCCCGACACCTCATCGTTTTCCATACGGTAAAGCTTTTGCGCATCTGCCAGATGGATGAGCACCAGCCCCGAGTCATACTCGAAATGCCCCGCTTCAAAAACTCCGGTCACGGTGAACTGCTTGAGACGTGGGAGCATTCCCGCCGGCGTCACCTGCCCCTGCGGAGAGATCAGCACGAGCTTGTCCCCGATAAATGCCCCGAGCGCGCGCGCGAGTTCGCGTCCGATAACGATGCCGAAGCCGCCGGGCGCCAAGTCTTCAAGCTTGCCGTCGATCATCATTCGGCCAAGGTCTGCGACGTGGTCTTCCATATCGGGCAAGATACCTCTTACAACAACGCCGCTTACGACGTTGTTGAATGAGATCATGCCCTGGGAACTGACGTAAGGCGCAGCGGCTTCCACCTCAGGATGCCTGAGCGCCTCTCTCGCAACCAGGCGCCAGTCAGCCAGCCCTCCGTCAAGTCCACTGATCTGTATGTGAGATGCCACCCCCAGGATACGCGCGCGAACTTCCTTCTGAAACCCGTTCATGACTGACATGACGGTGATGAGTGCGGTCATCCCGAGCGTAATGCCGAGCAGGGAAATCAGCGAGATGAACGAAATGAAATGATTTCGGCGCTTCGCACGGGTGTAGCGGAGGCCGATGAAGAGTTCGTAGGGGGACACGAGTGAACATATGAAAAGACAACCCTGAAGTTTGCCACATTCAGCCTGGCCTTAGTAAATAACTGGCTCTGGGGAGAGATTGCGAACTGCCCGGCCGTTCAAGGAAGGCGGATACTGGTAAAACGGTGCATCCGCCAATCACCTGGACAATGGCGACGATTTCCGGTCATCCCATCAAAAATCTCCTCTTAAACCCGCCACAAGCGCCCTTCCGGGCAAGGGGGCAAAATCTTTTAAAAAGGAGGTATGCACCCGTATTTCTTCATTCAAAAGGTTTTTTCCCTGTAAAAAAATTCTGATGCCATTGGACTTGGTTTTCTTGATGAGGTAAGTTGCCTCTACATTCACCAGTGTGTAGCCGGGCGTGCTTGTTTCAAGCTCCGCTACATGAGTTTGGCGCATCACATGGCTGGCGCTCACGTTGGTCGTCCAGGGACCCATTCTGTGATTCAATTCCAGGCCAAACCGCGCCGGAGTAATGCGCGGAAGATTTCCTCCGCTTTCCAGTTTTCCACGAACATAGTCGGCGAACAATCTCAAATCGACGGCATCCGGTTTCAGCGTGACAATTGCTTCGGCCTCAGCCCCATAGAACCGCGCAGCACGCTGCGTGAAATTCTGCACGAGGAAAGCCCCATTGGGGTCCAGCACGCCGTGATCATCCGAGCGATCGGGTACGCCGTCTCCATTCGTGTCGGCACTACGTACGAAAATGTAGTTGTCGATCCAGCTATGGAAAAAATTGAGCTTCCATTTGATATTGCCGTCGGTTTTTCGCAGTGCCAGGTCGATGTTATTGGTTGTCTCGCTGGTTAAACGGGGATCGCCCGTCTGGAAAGTGGCGGTACCACGATGTGCGCCGTGTATATACAGTTCTTCCGCCGCTGGCGCACGCTGTCCGCGTGTACCGGAAAGGGTGAGTCGGTACCCATCCATGAACTTCCATACGGTGGCCGCAGAAACGTTATAAAGGTTGAATGCACGGGATGGGTTCGTGCCTTGGCGCGGATCGCGTGTCGAACGCTCGATCCGCCCGCCCAGTTCCACCCGCCAGCGGTCCCAGTTTCGCTCCTCCACGAGGAACAGTCCTGCTGAGTCGGATTTCGTTACTGGCACGACCGCTTCTTCGCCAAGGGCGGAGAAATTCCGGTACAGAAACTGAAAGCCGAATACGCCCTGCCACTTTGCCAAAGGCGCATGCAAAAGCTCGGCGCGGCTCTCCAAGGCCTGGTTCCTGAATCGGGTAGCAATCGCCCCCGTTCCCTCGATTTCGTTGTGCTTATAGTCGTTGTAACCCACCCGCACCTTAAGCCGCTCAAACCCCCGGAGCGGCTCGTTCAACTCGCCCGCCAGATCATAGCGGGTTTGACCGAGATCGATCCTGGAGCGCTCAGGGCTGGGAATACCGTATTTGCTATCCAGCCGCGAAACCGACACACCCATGAACCCTTTCTCACCGACGAAGGATCCGCCAAGGTATCCTCCGCCTGAGTTAACCGCGCTGTTCTCAACCACCCCCTTTTTACCGGCCGGATCTTCCTTGTTCGCAAACCCGGGAATGCTGTAGTCACCGGTTTTGCGCCTGAATCCTCCTGCACTCCAGGACATTTTTCCCAGGCTGCCGGATACGTTCAAGGCCCCGGTTCTTTCCTCGGTTGCGGTATTACCGCGTGTTTCAATATTACCTTTGGGTGATTTCATCCGTTTATCGGGAATACGGCCATTTACCACATTGACCACACCCCCTGATGCTCCGCTGCCATAAAGGAGGGTTGCGGGACCTCGAAGTATTTCTATTTGCGAAGCGTTTAGCGATTCAGCGGTAACCGCGTGATCCGGGCTGACCGTTGAAATATCGAGCGTGCCGATCCCATTGTCGAGAACTCGAATCCGTGGGCCATCCAGCCCCCGGATGATCGGGCGACCGGCACCGGGCCCAAAGGAACTCGAGGCGACGCCCAACTCGCGGGAAAGTGTGTCGCCCAGGCTTGCTTCACGCTTCCGGCGCAGGTCATCGCCTTTAAGTACCGAAACGGGTTGAGCCATCTCGAGCTCACTCTGATTGCTGAAAGGTGTAGCGGTCACGACAACAGGCTGAAGTGTGTTGCCGCTGTCCTCTGCTTGCGCGGACGCCGTACCCGTTATGAGTGCAAACATGATGCTGACGAACGATCCATAAGAATGACAGATCCCCCCAGCTGAGCGATTCCTGTCGGGCGTATTCATATTGCGTAAAGCCCACGGATCCTGCAACTGAGTTGCAAAAGGCAGTAGTTGCATAAGGCAGCCGAGTTGCAGGAACCTTGTATAGTCTTGCTATTTGTTCGCGATCAATGCTGGCTGGGTAGCCCTGGGACTGGAACAGGCAGAATGCCAGTCACGGGCAGCCAACAAAGAATGAAAAGATGCGGGGGTTAGGCTTGCGGAGGCGCGCGGGAAAGATACGGGGTATAAAAATCGAGGAAATGTCCCCTTGAATTCAGGTGCCACAGGTGCAACCGCCTGATCGCACCGAAAAAAAGAACCGCCAGGGTAAGAAGGGCGACGCTGAAGGCCGCCAGCGCCAGACAGTCCAGACAAATTTTATCCAATCCGGAATCTGCATCTTCTCCGTCTTCGCCTGCTCCGACACCGCCTGTTTGAGCGACAAGCACTGCATCATGGAGGCTATCAGGGGTTCTGATATGAGTCAGCATATGCGCCGACTGGAAGATGGGAACCAGCACAAGCGCGAACAAGAGCAGCGCGCTAAACGCGCGCAACAGGAGCAGGAGCCGATGAGCGCTCATACGCAGCCTGGACATAATCCTCTCACCCTCAACTCAACCTCCTGAGAGCGATACCCCGCGGGTAGTGGAGGATCGTACTCGGCCTTGAGATCGTCGAGGCAGATCACGCGTGTACAGCGGGTGCATTCAAAGTGAGCATGCTGATGAGGTTTTAAATCGAAATTTGCCCGAAAACGCCATACACGATCATCACCCACCACCCTGTGGATATATCCCCGTTCGTTCAGCCATTCGAGCACACGATAAAGCGTGACGCGGTCCAGCCGATGCTTACCCTTGAATCGCTGCTCAAGTTCATGATGGCTGACAGCCCGTTGCTCCTCGAGGAGCATGGCAAGAACCTGGACGCGCCCCCGCGTGACGCGCTCCGCCCTGCCCAGAATTATCTCTTCCGCCTGTTTTGTGAAGCCACGGGACATAAAGGTAGATTTGCAACAAAGTTGCATTATTTTAGCTGGGTAATAAGGAGTGAGCAATTCGAACCAACATGCGTGAATAGCATGCGTGGGACAAATACTCTTTTCAGGCCGCTCTGGCGATACCTGAGGCAATCAGTATGAGATGAGTGCCTTATAATGATGCGTCTGAGCTTTCCTCGATTAATACAAGGGCTTTGATTGCCAGCGAGGCAATACCTGACGGCCGCTTTTAATTGCTACGAAACGATGCCTAAAATCAGAAGCAAGCGTCTCAGAAAAAAGCTGCACCTTGATGAGTTTCAGGAATTCGGATTTTTGATTTCGTTCACACTGCCTCAAAATCTTGATAACGAAGCCCTTGATATTTTTTTTGATCGATTCATCGACGTCATTGAGCACAACGGCTTATTATTCGGCGGCGGTATCGGATCAAATAGCGAGGGATTTGTAACTCTGGATAAACGAGGAAATGCTACTGAAGAGTATCGAGAGCTTGTGAGAAAGTGGTTAGCTTTGCATCCCCTTGTATCCGGTATTCAAATCTGGGAACTGGTTGATGCGTGGGTTTAGAGGACATTTCAAGAAAGAAGCCGCAAAGCACTTGCTTCGGCCTTTTTCCATTTTGCGTCAACAATTGAAAGGATATTCGGAGTACAGCTGAGGTGCATGGGCCATGAGAAGATATCTCGAGCTAACTCAGCCGTACGTTCGAGGCTATCCACTTTTTCCGGCGACGGATTGGCCGACATACGGGACAGCAAGATTCGTAACAAGATGACTAACAGTCGTTTCTTGCCTATCAGCCGTGCCGGATTGCCCGGCGGCGCCAGTCGAGCCAAGCATCCATTCGCGTACGATAGTAGTGAAGGGCATCGTGCTGATGGTGTTCCACTTCGTATTTCTTGCCGTGCTCGATGA
>DASSHJ010000108.1:0-9052 GCA_035692965.1 Nitrosospira sp.
AAAGCCGACGCGTTCGATGAACTTCCCATCGCGGCGATCGCGTGAATCCGCCACAACCATGTTAAAAAACGGGCGCTTCTTGGCGCCGCCTCGCGCCAATCGAATAATGACCATGTACGTTACCTAAGGTGAGAAGGAGCCCAGAAACCAAAAAGGGTGTGATTTTACGGTAAATTTTACTGGAGAAGCAAGTAAAAAGTGACAGTTCTCCCGCACGTCGCACAAGCCCCCGAGTCCGGGCTCCTTTCAGCGGAGATAGTTTAATTATTAAAATCACCGACGAAGAATACTGGAAAGGTGAATTGGCAAGCGCAACCCTATAAAAACGAGACTACCTCAAGGGCTAGTCGCTAGGCCAAAGCTGCTAGCGTTGATTTTGACTTGCGTTCTCCCGTGGTCGATGGAACTCTAGATTACCCTGATTATAAAATGGAGACGGAAACCTGGCGACGTCAATAATAGAGGCTTTGAGGTACTCGAGGTACTCGAGATACTGCAAAACTGCTCTGCCTTGCTTTTTCTTTATCCTCACCTATAAATGAAACGAATAGCAGAATGGCATTGTCGGCTAGACGTCCGTTGCCAGACGTTTAATGGAGATAATCATGAGCAGGCGGACCGCGTGGAGCGGGTGGATCGCCTGCGATGAACGTCCGCGTATTTCGCATCCCTTCACACAGATGAGTTGGGCGGTCGTCGATGTTAAAGGTTCGCGACGCCGAACCCAACGCTGCACGGACGCGACGGCGTAATCCGTTTTCCGCTGCTCGCCGGACTTGCGTCATCGCACAGGTTGTGCGAGCGGGCCAGCGATTTTATTCGTTAGCCCTGTACATACAGGTAAGGAGATTTCATGTCAGAAAGAATCAACCTCGGTAAATCTGCTCCAGCACTTTACCAGGCAGTCATTGGCCTTGAGAAGGTGGCGACTGAGGCCGTCGCTTCCGCAAGCATTCCGGATGGCTTTGCCCATCTGTTGCGCCTTCGCGCATCGCAACTCAATCAGTGCGCATTCTGTGTCAGGATGCATACTCGCGATGCCCTATCCAGTGGCGAGTCGAGTGATCGCATAAGTGTCTTGCCAGCTTGGCGGGAAGCCGGGTATTTCACTGAAAAGGAACGCTCATCATTGGCACTGGTAGAAGCAATTACACTGATCTCCGACGGGCAAGTGCCAGATGCCATTTATGAGCAAGCAACAGCCAATCTGTCAAAAGATGAAATATCGGCTGTGGAGTGGCTTTCGGTAGTCATCAATGCCTGGAATCGCATTGCCATTTCCAGCCGTTACCCTGTGAAGCCGTGACATGGCTCCCAATTCATTCAAGCCGAAGCGCTTCTCGGCTCCGCTTAATTCAAGCGTTGGGCATGGCGATTTCAACGGAACAGGAGAGCAATGTGATGAAACAGTATCGGATCTTGGTGGTAGGTGGTTCCGGGCCGTATGGCAGCAGACGGGGCGACGAACTGCGCGTCTGATTTGGCCCGTGAGAAAGCTGGCAATCACTCGCAGCGAAGCAATAGCAGGACAATCAACAAGAAAAGGAAAATGCCATGAATACCCTCGCCATAAAAGATGGAACAACTCTGTACTACAAGGACTGGGGTAATGGACAGCCTGTTGTGTTCTCACATGGCTGGCCACTTAACGCGGACGCCTGGGACGCGCAGATGCTTTTCCTGGGACAGTGCGGCTTCCGCGTGATCGCACACGATCGCCGTAGTCATGGCCGTTCAGGCCAGACGTGGGATGGCAACGAGATGGACACGTACGCTGACGATCTAGCTGCGTTATTCGAGAAACTGGACCTGAAAGATGCAGTGATGGTGGGTCATTCAACCGGTGGCGGCGAGGTCGCTCGCTATCTCGGTCGGCACGGCTCAAAGCGAGTGTCCAAGGCGGTCCTGATCAGTGCTGTGCCGCCCATCATGGTCAAGTCTGCCAAGAATCCCGGCGGCTTGCCGATCGATGCCTTCGATGAGATTCGTGCCGGTATGTTGAAGGATCGCTCGCAGTTCTACAAGGATCTGAGTCTCCCCTTCTTTGGGTATAACAGAGCGGGAGCCAAAATCTCCGAAGGTGTGCGTGAGAACTTCTGGTTTCAAGGGATGCAGGGCGGCATCAAGGGGCAGTACGATTGCGTCAAGGCTTTTTCCGAGACCGACTTCACGGAAGACCTGAAGAAAATCGACATTTCCACCCTGGTTATGCACGGTGACGATGATCAGATCGTGCCGTTCCCGGATGCAGGAGCACTCTCCGTAAAACTGGTAAAGAATGCCCAGCTCAAGGTCTATCCCGGTTTTCCTCATGGCATGCCGATCATTCACGCAGAACAGATCAATCCTGATCTGCTCGCGTTCATTCAGTCATAGCCCGGAACTGCCGGGACGAGTACGGTTTTTTTCCTGGGGACGCTTCTTGTAACTTCTATGACGCAGACACATCCATCTCACAGAGTCGAGACAAGTACGTCCCTGTTTCGCCAAGATGGGCTTATTAAAGAAGGCATGAGTTGACATGGCTCCCGAGTCGAAGTGGCGTCGCTTCTAAAAAAACCAATTTTTCCGGTTGGAATAAGGTGTCATTTCAACACGATTGCTTTAGTGGGCTCACGTTACTTCGGTGCGGAGTTGAACGATCATCCCCGGCCACAATGCGCGTATCGGCCCGGCGAGTTTTGAGGCATGACTGCAGTCCAATCACCAAAAGTAAGCCCGCCCGGCTGTGTGAACGCCCGGATAAAGCCATGCCCCAAGGCGGGACCATACCGCGCGTTCACCTGTCCATCTTTTCCGAAGAATAGGCCTTCTGATCCGCGATCAGACAGATGGGGATAAGGGGCATCATGGGGTGGATTTGTATCCGCGAATTTTTATCAACGAAGGAGAACATGATGTTTACTAGATTTCTCTGCGCAGTTGCGCTCGCAGCTCTCTCCATAAATGCAGCTTCAGCCGATAGCTTGCCTACTGATAAGTCCAAGGTAACGCTGGTCTTTAATCACGTTCTTCCGAATGTGCCCGGCAAGAGCATGAAAGGCGTGCTGGTCGAATACCAGCCAGGCGGCTCATCGCCAGCACATACCCATCCAAAGTCAGCTTTCATCTACGCAACGGTACTGGAGGGGGCAATTCGCAGCAAAGTCAATGACGGTCCGGAAAAGGTTTATCGCGCCGGCGAGAGCTTCGCCGAACTACCTGGCGATCATCATGGTGTCAGCGCAAATAACAGCAAGACTGAGCCCGCACGTCTGCTGGCCGTCTTTGTCGTCGATACGGACGAAAAAAACCTCGTCACGAACGACAAATAGTGAGAAGAAAAATCGCATGTTAGATCGCGATGAATTCAACGCTATTCAATCCTCGCGTAACACAAATGCGCGAATCTGGTACAGGCGTTTCTTTCCGGGAAACCATGGCTGGCACCCACTCCGTCTCCATTTCCGCTCGCAGTACGGGCCGGGGATCGGGAGCAAGGTGTAATTCAGGCGGGCAGCGCTTTCTCACTCGACTCTGCTATCCAGTCCACCCTCGGCGATCTCCGCAGCCCGCAGCAACGCCTTGGCCTTGTTCTGCGTTTCAATCCATTCGTTGCGCGGTACGGAATCGGCAACGATGCCGGCGCCGGCCTGCACATATAACCGGTTTTCCTTCACAATCCCGGTCCGAATCGCAATGGCCAGATCCATGTCCCCATTGAATCCGAGGTATCCGACAGCTCCGGCATAGATACCACGCTTGGACACCTCGAGCTCATCAATGATTTCCATTGCCCGTACCTTGGGAGCGCCGCTCACGGTCCCGGCCGGAAAGGTAGCGCGCAGCACGTCCATGGCCTTCAAACCGGCCTTGAGTTTCCCATCCACGTTCGACACGATGTGCATTACATGCGAGTAATGCTCGATCTGCATATTCTCTGTAACCGCGACCGTACCCGTCCGAGCCACCCGCCCGACGTCATTGCGCCCCAGGTCCATCAGCATGAGGTGTTCCGCCCGCTCTTTCGGGTCGGCCAGCAAGTCGGTTGCCAACGTTGAGTCTTCCTGTACCGTTTTGCCGCGAGGCCGTGTGCCCGCGATAGGACGTACAGTCACTGTCTCGCCTTCAAGGCGTACGAGGATCTCCGGCGAGGCCCCTACCACGTGAAAATCACCGAAATGATAATAAAACATATAAGGCGAGGGATTGAGGCTGCGAAGCGCGCGATATAAAGCCAGGGGGGACGCGCTGTAAGGCTTGCTGGTACGTTGCGAGAGCACGACCTGCATGATATCGCCGTCAAAAATGTAGCGCTTCGCCCGTTCAACTGCCGCGATGAAATCACTTTCCTCGAATTCGGTAACGGCCTGTCCCGGCTGGCAGGGCAGTTCAACCGGAATTTCGAGAGGCTCGCGCAGCTTCTCCAGCAATTCTTTCAGGCGTTTTCTAGCGATCGAATAGGCGTCATCCTCCGCTGGGTCGGCGTAGACGATAAGGTAAAGCTTGCCAGCCAGGTTATCGACGACAGCCAGCTCTTCCGATAGCAATAACAGAATGTCCGCCGTGCCGAGCGTATCGAAGGGCGCTTGGCCGTCGAGCTTTCTCTCGATATACCGGACCACATCGTAACCGAAATAACCCACCAATCCCCCGCAGAAGCGCGGCAGCCCCGGATACGGCGACGCTTTGAAACGCGACAGATAGGTTTCGATGAAAGCGAGCGGGTCGGGTACGTCAATTTCCTGGCGCTTCAAATGAGTGATAAGGTTGACGCGATTACCGCACACTTGAATGCGTGTTGTGGCAGGCAGGCCAATAAACGAGTAGCGCCCAAAACGCTCGCCTCCCTGGACGGATTCAAGCAAATAAGAAAAAGGAACGTTGGCGAGCTTGAGATAAACGGATAGCGGCGTGTCGAGATCGGCAAACGTTTCAAGCACTACGGGGATTCGGTTGTAGCCCTGGGCCGCAAGGGCCTCGAATTCGGCTTCAGTCATGACTTTCTCCAGGAAAATGGAAATAAAAAATACGGCAGCAGCTTCTCAGCCATGCCATCGATCAGCGGCCGGCCAGGAATGCCGGACCTTGATCGTGTATTTTTTGATCTCTGATTTTCTTGAAGTCATGACGGATGTCACGAGGGTTTGCGGATCAACTTGCTTGCTTGATAGAGAGAGGGAATGATTGCGTCGCAATCCAGCTCATGCACATCCCTGCCTTCGTTGTACCCGTAAGGGACGCAGAAGACATGCGATCCAGCGGCCCGCGCCGCCTGGGTATCGTTCAGCGAGTCTCCGATCAATAGCATTTCGCCGGTTCGAATCCCGAAGTGGTTGCATGCATGCACCAACGGCAAAGGATCAGGCTTCTTTCGGGGCAAGCTATCGCCGGATAACACAATTTCGAAATAACACATCAGGCCAGTGGCTTGAAGCAAGGGCAACGTGAAAGCTTCCGCTTTGTTTGTCACGCAGGCAAGCCGAAATCCGCTTTCCTTAAACGCTTCGAGCCCATCTACAACGCCGGGATAGGGACGCGTGCTGTCGCAAAGGGTTTTCGCGTAATCCCGCTCGTATACCGGCATCGCGCGCTTGAACAGCTCGGGATCGGGTTCGCCGTCAAGGCTGCCGCACAAGGTCCGCTTCACCAGCCTCTGGACACCTTTACCGATGTACGACCGGATAACTTCCACAGGCAGTTCCGGTCTGTTCAACTCCCGCAGCATCATGTTGGCTGCGGCCGCGAGATCCCCAGCCGTATCGAGAAGCGTGCCGTCCAGGTCGATCATGACGGCTTTTACAAGCAAAGGGAATTTTACTTCGGACGCGGGACTTGCGCTCGCCGACGAGACACCCTTATCCATAAATTTCGGCTGACTCGGTCGGTTTTACCTTCTCCAGCTCCGCCCGCAGCGCCTTCATAATGCTGTCATATCGATGAGGATCGCTGTCCTTCCCCGCGCTATAAATCGCGGAGCCCGCGACGAAAGTATCTGCGCCTGCCCGGGCGATTTCAGCGATGTTGTCGACCTTCACTCCTCCATCGATTTCAAGCAGGATGTCCTTGCCTGACGCGTCGATCCGCTGGCGTACGCTGCGGAGCTTGGGTAGCGCTTCCGGGATGAACTTCTGCCCGCCGAATCCCGGGTTCACCGACATGATGAGCACCATGTCCAGCTTATCGAGCACGTAATCAAGATAATTCAACGGCGTTGCGGGGTTGAATACCAGGCCGGCCTTGCATCCATGCTCATGAATGAGGCCAATCGTACGATCGATGTGGCGAGTCGCTTCGGGATGGAAGGAAATGATGTTGGCCCCCGCCTCTGCGAAATCCGGAACGATACGGTCCACCGGTTCGACCATCAGATGCACGTCGATGACGGCGTCGGTAAGCGGGCGGATTGCTTTACATACCAGCGGCCCGATGGTGAGATTGGGAACATAATGATTATCCATCACGTCGAAATGGACAAAATCTGCGCCCGAGGCGATCACAGCAGTAATTTCTTCGCCCAGCTTCGCAAAATTTGCGGAAAGAATGCTGGGAGCGATGCGGTACTTGGTCATCAAGACTTCCTTATTGTCTGGAATTATTGAAAAATGGCAATTCTAACCTAAATCGGGCCGCAAACTGTCAAAGAGAATTCGGAATCCCTTAGGAAGCGGGGGAGGCAACTGATCTGAGTGGTCAGACCGGCGAGTGTGATTAAGTTGCTTGCCTGTCCAATTCAACGGACGCTTCTCTCGTACTCTGCATTTTCGTGATCACCGCACTTGCCGTTCCAGGAAAATTAGTGTGCAATTCGGTTATGACTGAAACAAAAAAATATGAAATCTCTGTAAAGGTCCAGACGACTTATCTTCCCGAGCAGTCGGATGAGACGCTCGACCGCTACGTATTTGCGTATACAATCGTAATCAGCAATATAGGCACGGTTCCGGCACAGCTCATCAGCCGGCACTGGATTATCGCCGATGGAAGCGGTGGCGTGCAGGAGGTACGGGGATTGGGCGTCGTAGGAGAACAGCCTCTGCTCAAGCCTGGGGAGAGTTTCGAATATACCAGCGGGACGGCTATCTCGACACCTGTTGGATCAATGAAGGGAACGTACCAGATGGTAGCGGAAGACGGACTGCGTTTTGACGCACCTATACCTGAATTTATTTTGAGCGTCCCCAGGGTTTTGCACTAGATCTGCCCATTCCCCCGCGTGCTCGACTATACATTCCGCTAACTGCGATCCGGCCCATAGGTGTTGCCGTGCAGCAGCAGAGACATGCGATATCAGCTAACCATATTTTTTACGGCCGTACCTGCGGCGGCGGTGCGCCTGCTCGGCTTGAGCTGGGGTAAGCGGCCCCGTCTGCTTCCCGGCATAAGGATTTTCGCTTTTCTTGAACTCGACCCTCAGGGGCGTCCCCTCGAGCTGGAAACCTTCCCGGAAGGTGTTTTCGAGATAACGCTGGTATGTCTGCGATACGCGATCGAGCCCGCTGCCGTGAATCACGATTATGGGAGGGTTTGAGCCTCCTTGATGCGCATAGCGCAGCTTGGGGCGAAATAGCCCGGCTCGCGGCGGGGGCTGCTTCTCTACAGCCGCGATGAGCGCCCGGGTAAGCTTGGGCGTGGGCAGACGTGCCATGGCGGCGGCGTAGGCAGCGTCTATCGCGGGTAGCAGTGCTTTCATACCCGTGCCTTGCAAGGCTGAAATATAGATCACCTTGGCAAAACTCAGCAGAAAAGACAGCTTTCGAGCAATCGCGCTCTTGATTGTCTCCCGTTGGTATTCGTCCAATCCGTCCCATTTGTTGACGGTGACAACCAGCGCACGTCCCGCCTCCAGCGCAAATCCGGCAATGTGAGCATCCTGGTCCGAAATCTCCGCGTGTGCATCCAGCATCAGCACCACCACATTCGCGTCCTCTATCGCCTGGAGGGTCTTGATTACCGAAAATTTCTCGACTGTCTCGATGACCTTGCCGCGGCGGCGCAGCCCCGCCGTATCGATGAGGGTGTAATGACGGCCGTTTCGGTCGAAGTCCACGTAAATACTGTTGCGCGTTGTCCCCGGCTGATCGAAGGCAATGACGCGCTCCTCCCCCACGAGGGCATTCACGAGCGTTGATTTTCCCGCATTGGGCCGGCCTACGATTGCGATTTTGGGGTGAGTGTCTTCCTGCTCATTTTCGGTAGGAAAGGGAAGTTCGGCTAATGCCAGATCGACAAGTTCATTCACGTTGTCGCCGTGCGCTGCTGAAATGGCGTAAGGCTCGCCCAAGCCCAGTTCATGAAACTCGGCAGTGACTGCAGAAGGAGACATTCCCTCGGTTTTATTCACCACCAGCATGACCCTGCGCCCTGTCCTGCGAAGTTGCTCGGCGATAATTTTGTCCTGAGGCGCCAAGCCGCTCCTGCCGTCGACAATAAACAGCACGAGGTCAGCCTCATCGATCGCCAATCGCGTCTGCTTCGCCATCTCGTGCAGAATCCCCTCGGTGGCCTCGGGCTCCAGGCCGCCGGTATCCACGACGAGGTAAGGTTTATTCCCCAGCCTGCCGTGACCATAGTGCCGGTCCCGCGTCAAGCCCGGAACGTCGGCCACGATAGCTTCCCGGCTGCGCGTCAGCCTGTTGAAAAGCGTGGACTTGCCGACATTTGGCCTTCCGACGAGTACGAGAGTAGGTTTCATGATTTTTTTGCGGCCCTAATGAAGAAACCCGTTCTTGGTTTCCCCCGGCAATTTCTCCAAAAACTGGCTTCTCTCCGTTTTTAAGGAGGTCAATGCGCGGAGTCGCGCATTACTTGGAAAACGGAAGAAATCCGCGGAAATAATCCCCGATGGCTGATCCGCCTGATCCGCCTGATCCGGCTGATTGACCAGGTATGGATAAGGCGCTGACGTCAGTGTTGAATGCAAATAATCCGCCTTTTTTCGTCTGAACTGCCACACCGTTGTCGAGGGGCACAGGACGCGCGGCAATTGCAGTGTAATCGGTTGGCGCGCGCCCAAGAATATTGCCGTCGCTCTTGCCGATGACATTCACGTATCCCTGCGAATCCGCGACGA
>DASSHJ010000109.1:0-7943 GCA_035692965.1 Nitrosospira sp.
GCGGCCAGTCGCCGCAAACCGGGCAAACGCAAGCGATGGATAAAAACTCCTCGGATGATTCCAATTCAAAAGGCTCTGAAGTCGCGGGAGCGTCTGTACCTTCCGTCATCGGAATCGACGATTTTGCCAAGGTCGATCTGAGGGTGGCAAAAATCATCGATGCCGAGCGAGTGGAAGGCGCTGACAAGCTTCTTAAACTCACGCTCGATATCGGAAGCGAGCAGCGAACCGTCTTTGCAGGAATAAAGGCGAGCTACGCCCCTGAACAGCTCAAGGGACGGCTTACAGTGATGGTAGCCAACCTCGCACCCCGCAAGATGAAATTCGGCCTGTCGGAAGGAATGGTCCTCGCCGCGGGGGGCGACGACGGAGGGCCTTATTTGCTGGCCCCGGATGAGGGAGCACGTCCGGGAATGAAAATCAAATAGGTGTTCCCCAGCAGGTCCTAGCAAACAAATCCCCCTACTACCGTTCCATCGTTCGAAACTCGGTTCCATCTAGGGGGATGTAGAATATTTCCTTTGTGATTCTTCTGACTCGGTGAGAAATTCTCCAGCTCATCCGTCTTTTGCGTGAACCCAACCTGCACTTGATCCTATAACCCTCCGCACCAAGGATAGCCTAGCCGCCAATCATTCAAGCGGCAACAACTAGCAATATTTGGGAAATATTTGCCAGTACCAGCAACAAGGCTATCAATTGAAATATCAAGTGTAGAAAATTACTCCACCTGCCTGCCCCATGGCTCATAAACTCCCTTTATCAAATCAAAGATCTCTTGAGCCAGTTTGACTTTGGCCGGGAACGAAGAATGCTTTTAAAATGACAAATGCAATTTACTTAAATCATTTATTAATGGGAGGAAAGCCGTTTTCGCATCGAATACACGCTCCCCAATTCGAGTTTTTGCCCTCAAGCAAATGCAATGCATTTTGATTTCCTGAAGAAAAATCCCTCTATGCCTGGAGAAAACCCTGCCTATAATGATATGAATGTAGCTGCCAAACTATTGGATAAAAAGGATTAACTCTCGCTTCGCCGCGACTTTTGCCAAGTCCACTCCTGGCCGGCTTTTTTCCATACTTTTCGACGAGGAGGTACTAAATGCCGCATCCTCTTTCCCTACAGCATTTCATTCTGGCAACTGCGGTGATCTTCAGTTTGGCAAGCGCACATACGACTGGCGCAGTAACTGCTATGGATACTGCAAAAATTGAACAAATCACAGGCCTGAAAGGTAAATTCCTTCAAGAAGAAAATGTCTTCAAAGTCTCCAAGCCGCGGACCGATGTCAAAATCCAGATCGATAAGTGGGTAATGACTCCTTTCATGGGATTGACATCCTGGGCGGCTTTTACCCCTGCCGAAAATGGGCAGGTCATGATGATGGGGGATACGGTGCTGTTCGAGGATGAAGTAAACCCGGCGATAAGCATCGCCCTGGATGCAGGCCTGGAAGTTACGGCATTGCACAACCACTTTTTCTTTGAACAGCCGAAAGTATATTTTATGCACATAGACGGCGTGGGCACCATAGCACAGCTCGCTACCGGCATCAAAAGAATTTATGACAAGGTAATTGAAATTAGGGCAGCAAATCCCACCCCTGGGGCAGATTTTTCCAAAACTATTGCCGAAGAAAACAAGATTACCACAGGGCCGCTAGAAACAATTCTTGGCATGAAAGGAGAAGCAAATAACGGCATGTTTAAAGTCACGATAGGGCGTGACGCTACCATACATGACGTAAAGGTCGGTAAGCAAATGGGGGTGAATACCTGGGCCGCTTTTGCTGGCTCTGATGCCCAGGCTGTGGTTGATGGTGATTTTGTGGTACTGGAAGACGAACTGCAGCCTGCTCTAAAAACCCTCCGGTCAGGCGGTATAAACATTGTCGCGATCCACCAGCATATGACGCATGAGCAGCCCCGTTACTTGTTTATACATTATTGAGGCAAGGGCGGCGCGGAGGATTTGGCAAAAACCGTCAAAAAGGCCTTAGACCTTCAAGTCAATTCCCGACAATAGGATTTACTGAATAGGGAACAGGTGCAAAAGCGCAACGCTCTTCTCGACGCTCAGTGAAGCAGGTTCGATGCCATGCCCAAGAGGCCGCAACTCAGAATAACGGGGACAACTCCTACTTTGAAACGAAATAAAGCAACGAGTGCCGCGACTGCCAGCACGATATAGATAGCCAGTCAACGGGCTGGCGTAAGCCGGATGGCCAGAACGCATGGTAGGCGAAAAACAGGGCAAGGTTCACAATAACTCCAACCACCGCGGCAGTAATGGCGGTGAGTGACGCCGTGAGCTTCAGATTGCCGTGTGTGGTCTCGACAAAGGGGCTGAGCAAAATAAAAATAAAGCTCGGTAGAAAAGTAAAAAAAGTAGCTATTGCAGAAGCAACAAAAGCCGATGCAAATATCGCCTCCGGACCAAACACTTCTTTGACCCAACCGCCAACGAAACCAACAAAAGTCACGATCATGATGAGTGGGCCAGGAGTGGTTTCACCTAGAGCGAGTCCATCAATCATCTGGATTGGGGTCAGCCATTGATAGTGTTCCACCACCCCTTGGTAAACATACGGTAGCACTGCGTAGGCCCCGCCGAAGGTAAGCAATGCTGCTTTTGTGAAGAACCAGCCTACTTGCGTGAAGGTATTATCCCATCCGTAGAAGAACCTCAAGGCACCGATCGCGAGTATCCAAATTGCAAGCCCGACAGTCGCGACGCAAGCCAGCTTTGCCCAACTAAACAAGGCATGGGCGGGCGTAGGCGTGTTGTCGTCAATGAGAGCGCGCCCATATTCTTTTTGACCACTCGCGTGCGCGGCACCCGAGTTGAAGTATTGAGGAAACATGTTTCCCCCTACAAATCCAATCAAACCGGCACACAGTACGATCACGGGAAACGGCAATTTAAAAATGAAGATCGCAAAGAAGGCGGCGACGGCAATGCTCCAGACTATCGCATTTCGTAATACTCGCGATCCAATACGATAAGCAGCGAACAGGACGATAGCGACCACCGCGGGTTTAAAGCCGTATAGCATGCCTGCCACGGCTGGCAGCGAGCCATAAACCATGTAAATCCACCCCAGAGCGACGAGAATAAAATAGGAAGGCAGGATGAATAAGCTGCCTGCTATGACGCCACCCCACGTGCGATGCAGGAGCCAGCCGTTATAGGTAGCGAGCTGCTGAGCTTCAGGACCAGGAAGGATCATGCAGTAATTCAAGGCATGCAAGAAACGCTTTTCTGAAATCCAGCGTTTCTTCTCCACCAGATCGTGATGCATGATTGCGATCTGTCCGGCGGCCCCGCCGAAACTGATAAACCCGAGCTTCAGCCAATAAAGGGCCGCTTGCGCCAGTGAAATGGACCTGGGTGACGCGGGGATTTGTCGAGCCTTGCTACAGGGATTACCCAAAATTTAACCAAAATTTAACCAAAATTTAACCTTTTTTTTACGACTTCTCCTCCCGATTTACATATCGTACAAACCAAGGATTCAAATTCATCCTGGAAACTGTTCAGGTACGACTATAAATAAGCAAGCCCAAGCTAACAGAGCAGTAGGAATGAGGCCCATCGCGCGTTATCGCCTGCTATGCAAAACGCCGCCACCTTAATACCCATATTAGAAACCAGGAGATTACGATATGACTACCAGTAAACCTCAGACGACTGATTTTACGAAAGATGTGCTGGGCCGCTACATCAATAATGGACTGGACGAAGCGCTCAACAGCACCAACGGGAATGGTCAACGACCGGACGGCTCTCCCACCAGCGATGCGCAGCAATTTGATGTAATCGTGATCGGTGGAGGTAGTTTCGGTCCCGTGTTTGCACAGCACCTGTTTTCAAACGATCATACTCATAGTCATCGAATCCTGGTACTGGATGCCGGCTCGTTGTTGCTAACTGAACATGTGCAAAATTACCCCCCGATTGGGCTCGGGGTACCACCCCCTACCGAAAGCGACCCCTTCCAGCTGCGCAATGAAGTGTGGGGTTTGCCTTGGCGCAGTGACGTACCGCAGGGCTTTCCTGGCCTTGCCTACTGCACTGGAGGACGTTCGCTCTATTTTGGCGGCTGGTCTCCCCAGTTACTCGATACTCCTACGGATACGGAAATGCCGCGCGACCGGTGGCCCGACAGCGTGGTTAAGGATTTGAACAACAAGTACTTTTCGCAAGCCGCCCAGCAGATTGGAACGGATCAAACGAATGATTTTATAAGCGGCGAGATGCATGATGCGCTACGCAAGCAATTGTTTGAGGGAATCAAGGCTAATAAAGTCCCTGACGCCATCAAACTATCCAAACTCCCTTTACACCTCGACTTGCCACCCGGCATCCCTGCCGCCTTGAAAGAGCAATTCAAGCTGGAAGCACCACTGACGGTTAAAAGCCGCGCGGGCTCCGGATTGTTTCCTTTCAACAAGTTCAGTTCGATGCCACTGCTGATTGCAGCGTCGCGGGCAGCTTCCACCGAGTCAACACACGCCGTGGGGTACCCCGATGACATCAAGAAGCGATTGATGGTCGTGCCACATTGCCACGTGATCCGGCTTGTTACCAATATACAGAATGGGATTGGACGGGTGACCGGGGTGGAGTGTGAAACAAGCCTCCCCATCTGTGGGGATAGTTCGAATGTGCAAAAGCAACGAATAACGATCCCCGTCTCCGATAACGCTAACGTCGTTATCGCATTGGGAACAATTGAAAGCGCTCGGCTTGCCCTGCTCTCCTTCCAGGGCATCAAGAATTACGACAAAATCGGCACAAATCTGATGGCGCACCTGCGCTCCAACATTACCATCAGTATTCCGCGTACCTCGTTGTCCAGTCTAGATCCAACCGTAAAAGCGCTGCAGGCATCAGCCTTGTTCGTAAAGGGCAGCCATTCTTTTAAGGATGGATCGGGCAAGGGATATTTTCACCTGCAGATCACTGCTGCCGGTCTCGATAAGCTTACCTCAGACTCCGAGGCGGAGCTCTTCAAAAAAATTCCAGACCTGGACAACATGCTTCCCCTGCAGGAAGTGAACGATAACACCATTGTCATTACCATTCGCGGCATTGGCGAAATTCAGGGACAGAATCCGGGCAACAAGATCACATTGAGCGGCGAAACCGATGAAGTCGGCGTGCAGCGTGCCTTCGTGACCTACAATCTCGGCGAAAAAGATTTCGAACTTTGGGATGCGATGGACAAGGCCTCCGACGACGTCGCGAGAGTGTTCGCTGGCGGACACAATTTCACGGTCTTCAAAGCCCCTGATCGCCCTGTAACCGTTTCGCCCACGGACGACTTGAGCCAAGTCCTACCATATACACCCGTCTGGCAAGGCGGGCGTCGCGACGGGATGGGCACTACGCATCACGAGGCGGGGCCGCTGTGGATGGGTGTGGATTCGAATACTTCCGTAACAAATACCGATACCCGCTTCCACTTTGTCGAAAATGCTTATGTTGCAGGCCCTGCCCTGTTTCCCACCGTCGGATCACCCAATCCCATGCTTACGGGTGTCGCGTTGGCACGCCGTCTGGCGGATCATCTTACGGTCGGGCCATTTAAAGCCGACGCTGGATTTACGCTGCTTTTCGATGGCGCAGATACGAGTAAATGGCGTTTAACTACCATCCAGAACCAGGCCAACAATTTTCCAGGCGGACGGCTTGTTGTAGATCGCGCTTTGGAGACAGTGCCCGGCAACGACTTGGGCATGTTCTGGCATACTGACCCCACTCCTCATGATTTCGTGCTTAAACTGGAATGGTTGCGCTGGCGTGAGGATGATAATTCCGGGATATTCATTCGTTTTCCACACCCTGACAGTAAAGGTTACAACAACACGGCCTATGTCGCGGTTAATTTTGGTTTTGAAATCCAGATCGACCAGCTCGCCCGTCCCGATGGCTCGCCGCTTCGAAAGACTGGCGCGATCTATGGCTTTGCCGCACCTAGCGACCCAAATAACCTTCCTGTAAAACCCGTGGGCGAATGGAACGAATTTCAGATTCATGTCCAGGGGCAGCATTACACAGTCTTCCTCAATGGGGTAAAAATCACGGAGTACAACAACACTGACCCAAACCGCGGGCAGCCAAGCACGGGAAGCAACCCCAGTTTTATCGGAATCCAGAACCACACTGGACGAGTAGCGTTCCGCAAAATCCAGATCAAGGCGCTTTGACACCCGGGCGGCATGTTTTTCGAAGTCTACGCCAGCCAGAAGGGTTAGAGGGGGTATGCGTATTCTTCACCTTACCTCCGAATATCCCCCTACGGTATGGGGCGGACTCGGTACGGTTGTTGGCGGGCTGACCGTAGCATCGGTGCGAGCTGGTATTGAAGTAGATGTGCTACTAGTGCGTCATGAAGGGCAGTTGTCCTATGGCAACTTGGCTCCGGCTTGGACGGTAGCGGTACCTGGGGAAGAGAAAGAAGCCTCGGGTGATGAGTTCCCTATTAACATTTTTCAAATTCCCCACGCTGGCGCCGCCGCAGCAGCAATCAGGCTCGCTCGCGATCGCAGGCCGGACATTATTCATATTCACCCGGTTGAGCTATGGCCAGTTGCAAAGGCAATCAAGCAAGCAACCGGTATCCCGATAGTCTATACCGTTCACTCTCTTAATCTAGCTGAATATGAATTCGGCAATGAACCTCCTGAGATCCTGAACCTTTGGCAAACGCAACAGGAGCTGATTGCAGGGGCAGATCGTGTTCTGGTTCTGACCCAAGATGAAAAATCTCTGCTGCTGGAATGTTGTCCATCGGTACTTGATCGTGTTCGAGTAGTCGGTAATGGCATTAATAACTCTGCAGCAGCAACACGTTCCGCTAGTAAAAAAAAGCAAAACGACCCCCCTCTGGTGCTTTACAGCGGACGATTCGTCGACCGTAAAGGAATCCACGAATTATTCCGAGCAATCCCTGTGGTATTGCAAAGCGCACCGGAAACAAAATTTGTATTCGTAGGGGGTTATGGTAAGGGCGAAGACATTGAGCGCGCTTGGTTACCCGCAGAGCTTTTGTGTTATAGAGAGCAGATTCATTTTACTGGCTGGCTTAGCTCCATAGAAGTTGGGAAATGGTATGAGCGAGCAAATATTCTTGTTGTGCCGAGTTGGTACGAGCCCTTCGGTATGGTTGTGCTGGAGGGAATGTTGTATGGACTTTCGGTGGCGGCCTCGAACATTGGCGGCCCTGCTGAAATTCTGGAACATGAAAACACAGGTCTGCTTTTTTTACCAAAGGATGTTGAGAACCTTGCAAGCGCACTGCTTAACCTGGTGGCGAACTCCGACCTGCGTGAACGTCTCGGAGCTAATGCTGCAATCGAGATACGTAAGAAATGGTTGTGGCCGAGGATCGTTGATCAAATAAAGGAAATTTATCAGCAAGTGCTTTGAGTATTTGATCCGAGGTTTTTTAGAAATAGATCTATCTCTCAGAATACCTGTCGACGCCATTTAATCAGGCGCAATTCGATTGATTTAAATATCTTGCTATTTGGAATTCATGTTCTTATAACTATGAAAATAAAGCACTATTGCTTATAAGAAAACCGGTTTCGCTTTATGTGAGGCGGAAACGCTGCCAAGGCCTACTTAATAAAAAAATCAAACTCAGGAACGGAGGTTGGAATGAAATGCAATCGGCAAACAATCTTGGCGGTGTTGATGCTGGCTGTGTTGACTATTCAGGTAGCCTGGGTTTCCAACACGCCTACGGCAACTGCTTCGGATTCTGACAAGATCGGTAAACCCGTCACACACCTTGATAGGCAAATCGACAAGCACGCACAGCGGACAGTAGCTGAAGGAAGACATATCTTCCGTTTCGACACCTTTGGCGATGAGGCTTTCTGGGGCGACACAATCAAGTTGCACCAAGCCATCCAGGGAAAACGCTTTGG
>DASSHJ010000110.1:0-4481 GCA_035692965.1 Nitrosospira sp.
TCAAGGCCCCTGGCGGTTGTCGCCATTCCGATTCCCGCAGCGCTAATTTCGCGTAGGTTATGGGTAGAACCTCTCAATCAGCCATTTTATATTTCAGAGAGCTTACCTTGGTTATGTCCGGATGCCATGACACAGCCGGAACTCCAGGACCTGGCATGGCTACCTGCATAAATTCAATTGAAATCAATTTTTCCTGAAATTCTGCGTCCGCACCGGGTTTTTCTTGATTTCCCGTATTTAATAACTATGCTGATGTTGTGGTTATCAGCAAAATTCGCTTATCAGATGTAATCAATGGGAAGCGGGAAGCGGTATTTAATCAAGCAAGCCGATAAAGACAACAAATATTCTGACTATCTGAGCGAGGAAGTGAAATGGCGCTTACTGACAATTGCGATCTCTATGGATCGGTGAACGAAAACGGCGTTAATGGAATCATTCGCCATATCATGCGGCAGCGTCCATCCCTTTTCAATTACGCAACAGCGGATATTGCAAACAACCGGAGGTTGTGGTGTTCGCGAGTCGATTTTACGCCCGATGTTCCCAAAAACGGGAATCCATTTTTTACCATTATGCCACCGTTACCCTTGCTGGGAACAAGTTCTCCCCAAGTCGGCGTGGGCTTTTGCGTCCAGTTGACTCAAGCGAGGATTGATTTTTTTCCAGGCAATACGATTTCATTACCAGCAGAGCTCTCGCCCCCGCTGAAGGACCAACGCTTCTCGCTGTCGTTCCGCTTCTGCGCGGCTATTGCCTGCCCTTCACAGGATGAAATCGATCGAATTCCTTTCGCGGAGCCCAACGCTGATACTGGCGCCGCCCGTGTTCTCCCTCCACCTATCGTGTTGCGCGGGCGACTCAAATGCTTTTGCCTTGAAGCTTTTGTCGTCGGGCACTTCGAGCATGCCCTTATTGGGGGCCATGAATCATTGCTTGGCAAGGTTGAAGATCTGGATATCGTCGATATCAAGCCAGATGATCTCGAAGACAATATCGTTTGCTTCCTGAAAACGAATTTGAATGTAGTCTTGCGCCAAAAGCTTGCCGTCGCCATTGAAACTTTTATGCTCAGCTTCCCATTGTTTGGGCTCGCCACGATTACTCTCTCGCCCACGCCGAACCCGCCAGTTCCAAATAATCCTGCAATAGAAGACGACCAGCTCAAGGTCTTTGTCACCATGACCGTGATCTAAGGAGATAGCATAATGAGTGATATAACAATTGCTGCTTCCGCAAACGCTTTTACCCGGCTTTTTGATACGGTTCGCGATAATTTCAGCTTCAGCAAGTCGGACGCAGCCGACTTTGGGCCATTCTCTGCAAACTATTCAGTTGCGATGCACCTCCAGGGGGGCACGCTTCAACTGAACGATGACAACACCATCGAAGTGAAGGATGTAGACATTGTCTTCGATACACTGAAGGTAGAGGTCTGCTTCAATCTTCCGGGTTTTTGCGTCGGTGGCTTTTGCATAATTCCCGATCCCTGGAATGGCTGCCTGGTTTCGTTTCCCGGATTCTGCATTGGCGGGCCGGTATGCGCTCCAATCGATTTGAGTGGGCTTGTTTCAGAAATATCCGACCTCAAGGCCAGCCTCAAGCCCGCCTATTTTGTGGACCCGGCCCGGCTTCCGGGCTGGTCTGATCTTGATGCGGAGTTCGCGGGACATTCCAACAAGTGGAGGATCTTCATCGATCCCGTCTGGGTGCACGTCGACCCAATCGATATTCCTGCAACCGTCGGCAACCTGCTGGAGAATATAGTGCGGGATGCAATTAATGCTTTGATTCCTGGTTGGGTGCCGGACTGGGCGAAGGATCTGCTTTGGGCAATCATCGGACCCATCCTCGACCTCGTCAAAGGCCTTCTCGGCATTGCAGGTGAAATCAACGACTGGTTATCGGATCTGCTGGGCAACAGGTTCGATCTTTTAGGCGCCATCGAAACCGCCGTCGCGGATTACTTTGCCAGCCAGTACCCGATTTATGAATTTGAAGACCCCTATCCAATATTGCCAGCCGCTTCAGGGCTTATTCCGGTGAAAATCCCACTGCGCGATCTGGACGCCAAGGTTGACTCGAAAGAGATGACAGTCATTGCCAATATCGGAGCATAGCCATGAAAATGAATTTCGATCCTAACTTTTTCTCACAGGTCGGGCTGGATAGCGGTGCACTGACAATGCTCGGAGCAGTGGTCCATAGTTTTTGCGAGCCGGGCGAATACCGCGGGGTCGCGCGCCGTGGAGCGGAGCCGGAAGCGGTATTTTACATTTCTGTCGACAAGAATTCACCCGTTGCCCAGGCGAATATCGATCTCGCAGCACTGGTTCAGGAAGAGCCTGCCGGCGAATCTGAAAATGGCTGTTGCCCGGGCGGCCAGGGAAATTATTTTGTCGTAAATCCCAAGGGCTATGCAGTCTTTCACGTTTCCAGCGGTGCCGGCGGTTATTCAGTACACGTCAGAAAGAATGACGAAGATCCAAAGACAAAGATATTCGATAGCCGGGAGCTGGATGCGGGAGACATTTTCTCGGCCATTATCATCCGCCCTGGTACCTACTCGGTCACAAATCTCGTGACTGGAAGCAAGAGCGAGGTGATTGTTTCTTATCCGAAGCCTGGCAAAACTCCCTACCGGCCGCCAGCTCCAATAGCGGTGGACTGCAGCGAGCGCGAGATGACGCTGGGACGTATCGAGTTACAACCGGGGCAAGGCCTTAACTTCCACTTGAAAACCAGGTCGCGGATCAAGATCGAACTGGTGAAGCCGGACGATGGTCCCGGCAAGTCGCGCGAACCCGAGCGAACCGGGTGGATCAAGCGTACCCTCGCACACGAGTAACGCACATTGGGGTCGCACCGGGGTAGTTGGCCTTGAGCGCGATTTCAATCGGGGAGAGGCCTCTGCCGCCTACACTCGTTTATGGCTATATAGAGGGACAGCTTTCGAGGTTGGTTTCCCGATTCGGCCTCGAGGACCAACGGGCTGCAATTCTGGGAACGTATCAGCTCATCTGTGTTGAGTCGCTTGCCATTCCGCTTGCCCAGAGGCCACCAAGTTTTTCCCGCATCAACGAGGATGGAACGCCCTTTCAGTTCTCACTAGCGCTAGGTGCTTCGAAATCGCCACTACAATTTCTAAGCGAGGCAGGAGTGGCTGGGGATAGTGCTGCTGCCCGCCGTCGTGCGAACAGCGAAGCGCTGCATTGGATTGCCACTTTGCTTGACGCCCAGGAAGCGCTGCTTGAAGTGACTCCCCTGATTGATGAGATGGTACCGGGGAATAATCCGGATTTGCTGGCGGACTCGTCTGGGGCAATCTGGATAGGAGCGGCTTTTGTACAAGAAGAAGCGCCGAAGCTGAAAATTTACCTGAATGCCAAATGGGGGCGAGAGGCGGATCAGTGGAAACGCCTGCATTCCTTCGCTTCTCATTTTAACGCTGCTTCCCGGTGGGGTGACGCTAAGCCGGCCCTAAAGCGGGAGATGCAGCCTCTGGGTCTCTCAATAACGATAAGCGGAGGCCAACTCCCGAGCGGACGCATCTACCTCAGCGCGTATGGCAAGCCGATGGCTTACTATGAAGCGCTCGCAGAAGCGAGTGCTGGGAGAGCTTTTCTGGAGCGATTCAGACTTTATACTGATATATTGCTCGGCGAAAACAGGCAATATCCAACCCCGTCCACCGTATGTTCTTTCGGTTTTGATGCCTGCGGCTCGTATGATTTCAAGTTTGAAATGTGCGGCCTCCGAATCTTCGAAAGCGACGCCGATGCCATGGCACGCTGTGTCAAGTGGCTGAAGCTGCAGAATATCGAGCCGAACCCGTACCTGCATGTCCTGCAGGAACTGTCAGGAGGGATGTTTTGCAGTTCAAAGCCCCGCTTGCACTGCTATTTGGGACTTGGGGCCAAGCGGGAGAGCATTTATTCCACGTTTTATTTTAATCCGGGCATCTGGAACGCTTGAGCGAAAATTTCAAGACTGAGTTGCGAGAAGCAATCAGAGCAGGTATTCGCTACGTTCTGCAACGCCAACAGGCCAGTGGTTGCTGGATAGATTGGGAATTGCCCCCAGGCGAATGTCGAATGTGGACCACTGCCTACGTAGGCTGCAAATTAAGCAGCCTTCCTCCGGATTTGAGTCAGGAAACCTTCGTGGCAAGAAAAAGGGCCGCTCGCTGGCTGCTCCTCAACCAATTGCCGGGCTATGGCTGGGGGTATGGCGATACAGTCGGAGCAGATGCTGATTCAACTGCCCACGCCATTCTTTTCTTATCGGCGGAAGGTACTCGCTTATCTGAGGACAGCTACCGCCGTCTGGAAGTGTTTCAATCCGAAGATGGAGGATTTTCTACCTATCTGAGGGGAGATAGCCATGGATCGTGGTGCGTTTCTCATCCAGATGTCACCCCAATGGCTCTCCTCGCGCTCTTAACCAGGCATGTTGAAGGAAGCGTAGCGATCAATCGGGGG
>DASSHJ010000111.1:0-8740 GCA_035692965.1 Nitrosospira sp.
ACCTGAAATTCACGGCTCAAACTGCTCACTTCTTCAAGGAAGCGCGGCAGCATCGATACAGGCACGACTACATCCTCATTGATTTTCTTCGGGGCGATATCCCTTAATAGCGGCGATAGGGTTTTACGAGCGCGCCAAAGCACGGCGGGATTTTCCGTTATGCCTCCGACTATCAACCCTTCATTCTGGCAGGCCGAAAGAATGGCGGTACAGGTTTCCGCAACATCCCGTTCCGTTCCGTCTGCTTCTATCATCAGCATCGCTTGGGAACCAGGAGGTACGATATCTGAAAATCGACTGCGGATAAGATCGAGCGAACCAGAATCAAGGAACTCGAGTGCGCTGGGAGTTTGACCAAGGGCCATGACCGCAACGATTGCCTCCGTACAGCTTTTGAGATCCTGGTAGTAGGCGGTAACGCCGCCGACAAATTCAGGAAGGGGCATCAGCTTGAGTGTCGCTTCGGCGATAACGGCGAGTGTGCCTTCCGAGCCGACCAGCAAGCGGGTAAGATCGTATCCCACGACGCCTTTCGTTGTGTAGCAGCCTGTCCTGATGACGTCTCCGCCGCCTGTCACCGCTTTAAGTCCCAATACATGATCGCGGGTGGTGCCGTACTTCACTGCGTGGGGCCCGCCTGCCGACGTCGCCAGGTTGCCACCTATGGTCGAGTAGGCCGCACTCGACGGATCAGGCGGCCAGAAGTAACCAAAGGGCTTGACCACGTCCTGAAGCGACTGATTGATCACACCAGGCTCGGCAACGATAACGCGGTTCTGAGGGTCTATTTTAACGACCCGCGTCATTCGTTCGAGTGATAGTGCGATACCTCCCTGCTCCGGAAGGCTCCCTCCTGAAGTGCCCGTTCCGCGACCGCGCGGGGTGAGGGGAACGCCATGATTATTGCAAAGCTCCACCACCCGCCGGATTTCATCAATGTTGACGGGAAATATAACACCGTCAGGTGGACAGATCCTTCGGCTGTTGTCGTATGCATAGGCAAAACAATCCACCGGATCGGTCAGTATCCGATCAGCCGGCAGGAATTTTTTTAATTCCCCAACAAGGGCGGGCGTCACAGGAGATTTCAGTCCCGTCAGCACATCCAGAAGTGGGATTCGCCGACGGAACCAGCAAAGACGGGAGCTATCTCAAAAAATACCCTCTCCGTCCACACTCTCCGCATCATGTCAGCTCGTATACTCAAATACCTTGACCACCTTCCGCACACCGCTGGTTGAGCTCGCTATCTCCACGGCACTGGCCGCCTCATTCCGGTTCACCAAGCCCAGGAGATAAACAATCCCATTTTCCGTCACAACTTTCACATGGTTTACCTGGAACTTGCCACCATCCACAAACCGCCCTTTGACCTTGGAGGTAATCAGGGTGTCGTTGCTCCTTGAGCCAAACGTACTTGGAGGCCCCACGGTTATTTCATTCACGACAGAGCGTACCTGCTCAACACCCTTTACGAGATTGGCGATATCCGCCTTGGCCGCTTCTGTGGGCGCCTCCCCCGTGAGCAGGACGTTCCGGTTAAAACTGGTAACGTTGACGTGCACGTTATCGCCATATCTTTCGCTGATGCGTTGACCGCCTTTCATTTCAATGGCTTCATCCTCAACAAAGACTCCGCTCGTGCGCCGATCCTGGGACATTGCAACCCCGGTACCAACGCCGGCAACACCCGCTGCCGCAAGCAGGACACATCCCGATACAAGCGGAGCAAACAAAACCGCTAACAGCAAGCCACTATGATTAAACCTTTTCATTCAATCCCTCTAAAGTCAATTTCATATTCCAAAATACCCCTACACTGCAACTAACCTCCAGAATACGCGCGGATTTCCTTACTGTGCTTCCGAATCCACTTTCAAGACACCAGGCGTTTTTGCGCATCATTCCTCAAACGCATTTTTTATCCATTCCATTCTCTCACCCTCGTTTCCAGTGAGTAAAACCACATCAAACCGGCAGGGTGGAATGTTGTTCAAGCCCGCGAGATAATACTTGGCTGCAAGCAATAATTTCTTCTGTTTTACGCGAGTGATGCTGCCTGCCGCGCCTCCAAATAAAGCATTTCTGCGCATGCGGACCTCGACAAATACAATCTCCCCTCCATCCCTCATGATGAGATCGATCTCTCCCAGGCGGCAACGGTAATTCCTTGCGACCGGCACTAGATTCTGCTGTATAAGAAACCTCTCCGCGCTTCGCTCGGCTTCGTTTCCGTTCAATCGGTTTGTCCCCGGACCCGTTGCAGGTGCCCCGACCGGGGCGCAGAAACGAGTCCACGTAATTAAAGGACGACATTTTACAATTCTACCCTTATCCTTTCATCACTCTTCATTTAGCATGCAACTGTCAGTTGCAAAGTGCCCTCTCCAACATGCAGACCGCATCTATAATTTCGCCAGGAATCTTGTACATCGTTGGTACGCCCATAGGAAATCTCGGCGACATCACCCTGAGGGCGCTGGAAACGCTGGGGGCCGTAGGCATGATAGCAGCCGAAGACACTCGTATTGCATCACGTCTGCTCGACCATTATTCCCTTTCAAAAACGCTTATTCCCTTACATCAACATAACGAGGCAGCAACCGTCAAAAAAATCGCGGGAGCTCTTTCGCGGGGCATTTCCGTTGCACTCATTACTGACGCGGGTACGCCGGGAATCTCCGATCCCGGGGCCCTCCTCGTCAATCGCATCCGCCATCTCGGCTATCATATAGTGCCCATACCGGGCCCAAATGCGGCGGTATGCGCCTTTTCCGCCGCCGGCATTATCGCTCCTCATTTCTTTTTTTATGGTTTTCTTCCGGCTTCCGGACAGGCAAGGCGGCGGGAATTGCGGAACCTGGTTTCTCTACCGTACACCCTTGTCTTTTATGAGGCCCCTCATCGCATCCTCGACTCTATCGGCGATATTCAGGAGATACTGGGGGAACGGCGTCAGATCACCATTGCCAGAGAGTTGACCAAGCTGTTCGAGACTATCCATGTCTGTCCTCTCGCAGAGGCTATCGAGTGGCTACAGGCCGACCCCAATAGGCAAAAAGGCGAATTCGTTCTCTTGCTGAGCGGGGCGGAGACCGTCAAGGAGAGAGGAGAACAGAATTTGAGCGACCAGGCCCAGCATACCTTGAAAGCACTGCTCGACGCATTACCGCTTGCGCAGGCAGTAAGACTCGCTGCGGACATCACGGGCGAAAGCAGAAGAAGCCTTTATGCCCACGCCTTGTTACTTAGGAACGGGCAGGTTGAAAAGAAAACCACATGAAGATTATCATTTCGTCAAGTTGACCCGGATGCAGCCAGAGAGGTGGCGCGGAGCAAGGTGAGCCATTATAATAGCGGCTTCACCCGAGAGCAGAACCTTACGTTCATGCACCCGAGGCGAACGTGGGAAGTCCCCCACCGATAATTAATCACTGGAGAGATCGACTATGAAGACACGTGCAGTTTATTACCACGCCGGTTGTCCCGTGTGTGTGGAGGCCGAGAATCAGGTGGCCGACGCGCTGGACACCTCCCGCTATGAAATCGAGCGGGTAAATCTTGGCGAGCAAAAGGACAAGATAGCCGAGGCGGAAGCATCGGGCGTGAAGTCAGTCCCGGCGCTCGTAATTAATGGCGCGCCTTTTCATATCAACTTCGGCGCACCGATGTCTGCATTGAAGTCATAACCAGCAAAATGGCGGGCAATGCCCGCCTTTTGGCCCTGCCTTTCGTGGCTTTTTCCCCCCGTTTCAGCCGCTTCAATCCGCTTTCCGCCGGGAAATCCCACGTCAAAACCCTCTTGGCACCTTCCGTTTACTTCAATTTCTTTCCGTACTGCGGCATATTTTTCACCGCTTAGTCGGATCGCCCGGTTACCTGAGTTCCGGCATTTTCTGTCGAGCCCTGCATCGCAATTTAGCTATACTTAACCCTGACACTCAAGGCGATGGGGAGATATAAGTGGAACTGATACTATGGCGTCACGCCGAAGCCGAAGAGGGTGGCCTTGACAGCATGCGGAAGCTGACGCATAAAGGCTTGAAGCAAGCGCAGACCATGGCCAAGTGGCTTAAGCAGAGGCTGCCGGATGAAACTGTCGTAATGGCTAGCCCGACAATGCGGACGCAACAAACAGCAGCTGCGCTTAAGGATGATTTTCAAACCATCGAAGAAATCGGACCCGGTGCAACGGCAAAAGCGGTGCTTGCGGCGGCCGGCTGGTCGCAAGGAGAAGGTACGGTACTTATCGTTGGTCACCAGCCAACACTCGGTCAAGCGGCAGCGCTCATCATATCAGGCACGTCTGCGCCCTGGATCATACGCAAGGGTTCGATATGGTGGTTTTTACAGAAAGAAAAACGGGGTGATCGTGGGGAGGTGGTTGGCAGGGAAATTGTCCTGAAGGCGGCAATTTCCCCTGAAATGATTTAACGCCCGCGGAGGCCCAACCCTTCGACAGCCGGTTGAACGGGAGCAGTTTGGCGCGAGAAGCTCACCCCCGCGGCTCCGCCTCTCGCCGCTTTTCTCAGATATTCAACGAACCCTTCCCGAATCCATATTGCCGCTACTGCCTGGCTTGGCCGTATCAGCGGCCGAGGGTACCGTGTAAGGGGTATTGGCGTAGGGAATATCGGGTGAATCGGTCGGCTCCTTGAAAGGCTTGGTCCCGTAGTATGATTGAACCTTGTTTTGCCATGTAGGATCCGCCATGTCCGGCCATTTATCCTTATCAAATCCAGGGGCCGATTTGAGGCGCTCCTTGTCCACATCAAGTATGAACCGCTTGTATACCTCATCCGGGTGCAACGCCTTCCATGGTATCGCAAAAAGTTTGTCACCGATACCGAGGAAGCCCCCGAAGGATAGCACTGCGTAAGCAATGGTACCGGCCTTCACATCCAGCATGATATCCTTGATTTCTCCGAGCTCGATCCCCTCGGGGTTATAGACATTCTCTCCGATGAGCGTATCAGCCCGCATCAACCTCGGTTCCTGAGAGTTCTCACCTGACGATTGAGGTGTGTTTTGGGCAGTGCTGCTTTGAAATTCCATAATTATCTCCTCGTTTTACAATAATCAGTTTCCAATGATCTCGACATCGTCACACGGTAAAGAATAAGCAAGTACGTGGACGTGATCAGTACGGTAACCAACAAAGACAGCGTTGTAGATCAGCCTCGGGGAAGCGTGATGAGGTACACTAGGACAGGTAACACCTGAAAGTCCCACCCGGGTCCAGGGATCCATACTCTTGATATCGCAGTCCGTGGCGAAGGGGTTGGTGTATCGACTCCGTCATCCTGCTGTTACAGCCACTTGCGAGAATCTGTTCTGAAGTGGCTTAAGGGCGTCCCCGCCTGAAAACTCCATCTAACGAGCGAAAACAATGCAACAAAGCCCCGGCTCTCCCCATCAATCTCTGGCCCTCGTCAGTTTGGGGGCCCTTGGTGTGGTCTACGGGGACATCGGCACAAGTCCGCTCTATGTCATAAAAACAGTTTTTGATCCTGTGCATGGCCTGCCGGTAAACGAGCTAAACGTCGTTGGAATCATTTCGCTCGTTTTCTGGGCGCTCATGGCGGTTGTGACCCTCAAATACATCACCCTGATACTTCGGGCCGATAATCATGGAGAAGGCGGAATCATGGCGCTGCTTTCCCTCGCCAGTTCCTCGGTGGCTACACATCCTCGATTGCGAGGGGCGCTCTTCCTTATCGGAGGTTTTGGCGCTGCTTTGTTTTATGGGGATGGCGTGATCACTCCGGCGATTTCGGTGCTAAGCGCAGTGGAAGGACTGGAGGTCGCCACTCCATTGCTCCAGCCGTACGTCTTGCCGATCACGCTGGTGGTGTTGATTGCGCTCTTCCTGTTCCAGCAGAGGGGAACCGGGGGTATCGGGGCGGTTTTCGGCCCAATCATGCTTCTATGGTTCTCGACGCTCGCGCTTGCCGGGGTGGTCAATATCATCGCCGCTCCCCAAATTGTGGCAGCGCTGAATCCCGTCCACGCTGTCGCTTTTGGCATGAACAACGGCTGGCTTGCATTTATCGCGCTTGGAGCGGTGGTACTGGCGGTGACCGGGGGAGAAGCACTTTATGCCGACATGGGTCATTTTGGGGCGGTTCCGATCCGCGTGGCTTGGTATACCTGCGTCCTGCCCGCGCTCACCCTGAATTATCTCGGACAGGGCGCCCTGCTGCTTTCCAACCCTGCCGCGATTTCCAACCCATTCTATCTGCTGTTTCCCTCTTGGGCGCTTTATCCGGCGGTCGGTCTGGCAACTTTGGCGACAGTGATTGCATCGCAATCCGTTATCTCCGGTGTTTTTTCGATGACCAAGCAAGCAATCCAGCTCGGATTTTTACCGCGCATGCAGATCAGATATACCTCCGATCGGAAGATCGGGCAAATCTATATGCCGTTCGTAAACTGGGCCTTGCTTGCTGTAGTGATCATGGCAGTGCTGGGATTTGGTTCTTCGTCCAATCTTGCCTCTGCTTATGGATTCGCCGTAACCGCGACGATGGTGATTGAAACGCTGCTCACTTTTTTTGTATTGCGCTTCGCGTGGAAATATCCATTACTTCTGAGTCTGCTCCCGACAGCGTTTTTCCTGACGATCGATGCTGCTTTCTTTACCTCCACTACACTAAAGCTTGCGCAAGGAGGCTGGTTTCCGTTAGCAATCGGCACGATCATCTTTTCCATCATGATTACATGGAATCGAGGGCGACAGATTCTACTGGAGCACCTGCGCTCCGCGGCAATTCCGCTCCACCCTTTTCTCCAGTCTCTCTTCGCCAGTCCCCCGGTACGGGTATCTGGCACGGCAGTATTTCTGACGGCTGATCCCGCTGGAGTGCCGCACGCGCTGCTGCATAACCTCTCTCACAACCAAGTCTTGCACGAAAGGGTCATATTTCTGACAGTGGAATACCTCGAGATTCCGCTCGTGCCGGTACATAACCGGCTATCGGTAACCCCATTGATCGAGAATTGTTATCAGATCACGGTCAGATACGGATTCAAGGACCAGCCCAATCTTCCATACGCACTCGAACTATGCCAGCCCTACGGACTGGTATTCGAGCCACTGAGCACATCGTATTTCCTGAGCCGTGAGATTGTAGTTCCAAGCCCGGGTACGGGCATGGCCCAGTGGCGGGAAAGACTGTTTGCGGCGATGGCACGTAATGCCAGCAACGCGGCCGAATACTTCAAGCTACCCGCTAACCGAGTGCTTGAACTGGGTGCGCGAGTCGAAATCTGAGGGGTCGGCGTCGACAAAACACACCAAGAAAACGAGGATGACTAAGGCGTGTCGGAGGCTAGAAAGCGCCCATATTTTAAGCACTCGATCGTCCAACTCGAAAAACTCTTCGACGCTGGGCAATCCGATACGCATATTCTCAACTTACTGGCTCATGAGCTTGAGTTCCGAACAACGGACCGGGCAGTAAAGCTCCGTGTGACCGTCGCGGAAGTCCTTGCGACTGCATCAATCAAGCGTGCAAATGTAGCCCGCGCTAGCGGCGCGACCTCACCAGCAGGTCATGCGACCTCCGTCATTGCATTTCCCAAGGAGCCTGATCCCCAGCCAGTTCAAATGGGGGAGCAAGCTACGCCACGGAAGAGTGTTGCGCCCCCGGCGCCCGTGTACCTCGGTGAACTACCCTCCGTTCCCATCCCCAAGGGCATAAACGAACCGTCGGGCATCCTGGCGGCATGGATAGCGTTGGAAGCTCTGTCACCGCAGACTTATCGGCGCCCAGATGATTTGGCCGCCGGAGACCGGAGTTGTGTCGTCGACTTGTCGAGCGGCCGCATGCCTTGGGGGACGGGAGAGCGTTCGCGGCGAAAGCGGCAGCTCTACTATCAGGTCGTACTCGGTGCGATCCCAATGGACCGAGCGACCGAAGCGGTGGTGAAAGCTTTCGGTGAAGATGAAGAACCGGCCTCAAGAGCACGTGAGAAGGCCGCTATCGCTGCAGTTCTCGTAGACAAGAACGGCGTGCCTGTCGAGGAAAACGGTATCGCTGTTTCGAGTTTCGGCTGGGCATTGCCGTTGGTCCTCAAGCTGAAGCTCGGTGCGTTAGGAGTTTGGCCGAAGATCGAGCCGAAAATCATCCAGAAGCTGGACGATATTCTGCGTCGCGTGGACGAAGACGGCACGGCTCTTCCACTCGACTTCGAGACGATCGAGAAAGCCCATCGGTGGCTGGTGACGCAATTCGGGTTGCCGGATGAATTGATCGAGGCGCCGACCTTCGCACTGCGTGTTTATCACTATTTCAAAGCCAAGAATCCGCCCGAGGCGGCGCTCCTCAACTCCTTCTTTCTAAGCGATCTCGCTCGCGGAGCCACACTTGTCGGCCAAGGAAGTGCACCGGCCAGCCTTCGCAGATACCTCGGGATCGACAAGCCGGCGCAGACGTTCGACCTGTTTGCCGATCGCACAACGCTGGAAAAGGCTGTCGCCCCGGCGATGATGCCGGCCGCCCGATGGCCAAGCTCCGGCGGACACTCGCTGGTGCTGCTGCAACAAGCCGCCGTCAATCTCGCGCGGTCAGAGCTTGCTGATGGTGATGGCATTGTCGCGGTGAATGGACCGCCGGGGACCGGAAAGACCACGTTACTTCGCGATGTCGTGGCTGCCTGCGTTCTCGATCGCGCCCTTGCGATGGCCACCTTCGAAGATCCGGAGAAGGCTTTTACGCCGACAGGCGAGAGAATGTCG
>DASSHJ010000112.1:0-3483 GCA_035692965.1 Nitrosospira sp.
GGCAGACCGGGAACGGCATGCACTTGTGCATTCACTCCATTCAGCTTCCACTGGTTGACAACCTTCGTTCCCGCGGGTGAGATGGAACGGCCGGGTTCAGCGACTATTTCGAACCAATGCATGGCACATGTTTGAACTGCCAGATCAGCCGCTTTGCACTTCTCAATGGCGCCAGCCAGGTGCGGCGACAGTTCATAACCGGCAACTTCCAGGCTTTCCCCATTCATAAGGCGCTCGCGGAGCGCCTTTGTTCCCGTTGCCATTTCCGGGGCGCCCGCGTTTAAAAACATTTCGCTTGCGATACGCAGTCTTAAAAACTGGTTCAGGAAGGACGCTCCGTCCACGACCGGTTGCCATAGAACTATCTTGCCGAGGACCTTTTCATGCTCGCTGGCAAAGTCCAGGGCAAGCAACGCGCCGATGCGCAAACCCCATAGATTTACTGGCGCCTGCGTCCGGCTGGCTATCCAGTTGCAGGCGAACATCAGGTCGTTCTTCCAAATATCCCATTTCGCATCGCCGAAGTCTCCTTCACTGTCTCCACAGCCGTAAAGGTCGATCTGCAACACGCCAAAACCTGTCTTGGCGAATGCGCGCGCCTGCATCGCCGCCATCCGGCGTGACTTGTTCATTTCATCGCCAAACGGATGTATATAGATGAAGACACCGAGACACTGTGTATCGGCACCAGGGGCATGGTAGAGACAAAAACGCTTTCCGGTAGTCGTTTCCAGAAAAAAAGGCTGGGCGGGAAGAGTGCGAGGCAAGACTTCACTCAGCAAGCTTCTGCTCCACGAATTCCGACAAACTTCCAAGCGTCTCGAAAGTTTTCGCACTGATTTCGTCATCATCCACACTGATGCCAAAATGGTCTTCCAACGCAGTGATCACATTGACGACCGCCATGGAATCCAGCTCCGGCAGCTCTCCAAGCAAGACAGAATCTTCCCTGAGAGCGTTTTTTCGCTCACCCAGGCTCAGGACATCGGACAAAATGTTTTTAACTTCTTCAGTGTGCTGCATCACGGCTCCATGGTTAATTTGCCACGTGGGGCGATTGGTTTGTTACGAGTCCCCGGGTGCTGAGCCGGAATTCCGGAAAGGAACCGGCATGCCTGGATAAATGAACGAAAGGCGATAGCGTTGCAAATGTGATTTGCCAGTTCCCCGCACAAACGAAGATTGCGCTGCCCAGGGATAAGGTTCCAAGGCGTGAATGGGCGCCGAGCGAGCCACTGTTAAACGCCGATATCCTGCTACAAGACCACGAAATACCATTTTCACTCAACATCCGGTTTGCATGATCCCACAGCCGAAGAAAGGTCAACCCCAGGCGGAACTGTGGCGCGACGTACACATCGAAATCCCAGGCTGATTGTTCCAACGGCAAGGGCACGTATCGGGCACGCACTTCATCTTCCTGGTAACTCCCCATCAGCAACCATAGAAAACCCGCAAATTCCCCATCCTTCAAAGCGACCAGGCACTTTGCCCCTTGCTCGAATCGGGATTGAATTGCGGCGGAAGGCCTGGGGAACTCCTTTATTATTTCATCGTTCTCCTGTATCAGGCGCACCTGAATTTTATTGCCTCTTCCCCGCGGGACAAGCGCTTCTTTTGCGACCGGTTGAGCGATCAGATGGTATCGGTATACGCAGAGGCGCCCTTTCGAGACAGCGGCCAGAATCTTGTTGAGCACGAAAAGGCTCGTGTTGAACCAGCCCAATTGCTGCAACATTTTATATAGCTCTTCCTTTCGAGCTGCTATCGATGGCATTCCGGGACTTTGACGGTTAAGGCGGCGGAGAAGACGACCAGGATGGAAATTTAAATACGGCTCCGGAAGAGCTGAGCATTTGCAATTGATAAGGTCTTGGTAAAATCCATTCCCTGCTGCTGTCCGTTCAGCCTCTTCCCGCACAGCAACAGGACCCCATAGAGGACGAGGAGCAGGCTAGCGTAATTTTCTTGGAGCGGCTTATGCCCGAAAGGCCTTACCTGTACTTAAGGACAATAGTTATTCGAATGAAAATCGCAAGACAATACTATAAGTCATGTGTTGAGCGAAAGTCGAACAGCTTTGCTTTTCATGCCTTTTCTTTGCCCTGCCTGCCGGGTGCAAAGGTCGAAAATAAACGAAATTTGTAACGTTAGGGTTGTTTCGAGAGTTCAGATTTATTCAATTCAAGTTCAGAGGTAGGAAATGTATAACAAGAGCATACAAAATCAAGAGGGCAAAAAAAAATCAGCTTTTTCCCAAAGTTTTAAAAGCCCCGGCGGATTAAGCCGGATTGCGACACTGGTCGCAGCTTCTTTACTGGTGACTTATTCGATCCCTGTATTCATTACGCAGGCGCATGCGAACACCTTCGAGCGGCTGTCATCATTGCTCGCCGACACTCCGTCAGGCGGATGGGTGCAGGCAAACGTAAACGTCTTCTCCGACGCATGGCCAACTGGAGCCGATGCCGTGCAAGTGCAAAGCCATCAATTTCCGGGAGCTATCGTAAGCGCCTGGAGTTCATTCGCCTGGGACCCAACCAACGCACGTCTGATGCTCTTTGGAGGCGGACACGCAAACTACTCGGGTAACGAAGTTTACATCTGGGATGGTGCCACGGGAAATTGGGGGCGCGGCTCGCTACCCAGCCGCGTGGATGCAAATGGTTTTGTCGTTGATGCCGCTGCGCCGCAATCCGCGCATACGTACGATAACAATATTTACCTTCCCGTCAATGGAATGTTCCTGACGTTCGGGGGCGCTGCAGCCCCGGGGGGAGGAAATTTTCAGGAGCTCAATGGAACAACGATTAGCCGGGCAGGCCCCTACGTATGGGACCCCCTCAAGGCAGACCCGATGAAAGTTGGGGGCACCACGGGATCAGGCTGGAATACGACAAACGTGGCGCAAGGCGGCCAGATGTGGATGGATCGGGAAGGGCAGTGGAGCGGGGTGGAGCCTGGACAATATGTCAATGGTACAGCGGCTTATCGAACTGAAAACGGGCATGACGTTGTCTACCTGACAGCCGAGGGAGGCTCTGCCTCCGGATTTCCCTCGCTCTATCGCTATACGCTCGGCGACATCAGAAATGGCGGCACGGATACCTGGGAAAGGATTGGCGTCATGAACAATTCGGTCGGGTTCCAGGGGACAGGAACAATTGATACCGAGCACAACCTTTACATCAAAACTGCGACGGTCATAGGATCTTATACGTCCGACCTCACTATTTGGGACTTGAGCAAAGCAAATGGAGCCAACCCGAATCTCAATCAGGACATTGGAATCAACCTGGTCAATAGCGATGGCAGTGATTTTGTAATGAACGGAAATTACGGCATCGATTATGACCCGGTCAACAACACGATCGTTTTATGGGACGGTCGCAATGGGGGGGGCGAGGTATGGTGGGCAAACGTTGCCACCGACCCAAATGGAAAGATCGAGACGACCTGGGTTATTCATAAGGTCGAAAGCTC
>DASSHJ010000113.1:0-6338 GCA_035692965.1 Nitrosospira sp.
GTACCGGTACCGTGCACGCCTGCTTTTGTCCGCGGGATCGTCAGTGTGCGGGGAGAGATCTTACCTGTCATTGATCTGAAGAAGTTTTTCGAACTGCCGGAGAAGGAATTGTCCGACCTCAGTACGCTTATCGTACTGCACATGGGAGAAATAATGTTCAGCATCCTGGCGGACAAAATCGTAAGCGTACGACGTATCGTGGCAGCCGACATCCAGCCTCCCCTACCCACACTTACGGGTATTCGCAAGAATTATGTAAAGGGGATAACCTCCGAGCGGCTGGTGGTTCTTGACGCGGCAAAGCTTCTCATGGACGAGAGCCTCGTTGTAGAGGAACAAGTGGGTGAGTAGGGAAGTATCGCAATAGAAGTTGAAAACCCTGAATTTAAGTGGCGAAGCGAAGCCTTGAAGGAAACATGAGCATCAGTAAAAAGATAATTGGGGGGTATGGAATTGTACTTGCCCTGCTTGCACTCTCGACCGCTGTCGCATTCTACGCACTCAACCAGAGGCAGGCAGCCTATGAGCATTTCCTTCGCGTAGACGAGCGGCTGATGGAAAGCGCAAACGAATTACGAATTGCTGCGTTTGCTCAACAAACCTACATCCGGGGAATCTTGCTGTATCCCGAGCTCCAGAAGACTAACCAGGTGCTCCTGCAAGACAATGATCGCGAGTTCAAGCAAATCTTCGACAAAATTCGGCGACTGATGAGTGACGGCAAGCGGACTGAAATGCTCGATACCCTCGAATCTCTGCATCAACGCTTGGAGGCGGCTCAGCAACAAGCTCTCCAGCTCGCGCTTGCGCAAAAACCTGAAGAAGCCCTCGCCTTCGTGATCAATACGTTCCGCCCGCTCAGCCTTGCACTGATAGATAAAGCCAAGCGTTTCTATGAGGAACAATCCCTTCTTCTAGAACGAAGAAAAACTGAACTTGCGGAGAACGTGAGGTTTTTTAACATCCTATTGCTGGCCGTTTCTTTATTCGCTGTTTTAGTCGGGCTGACAATTGGAATCCATTTAAGCCGTGTAATTACTCGACAGCTTAGAGAGAGCATTGCTCAGCTCTCATCGTCGTCAGCAGAGATTCTCGCCACCACCTCTCAGGTTGCCTCCGGTGCAGCCCAGACTTCGGCTGCCGTGAGTCAAACAACTGCCACGGTAGAAGAAGTCAAACAAACCGCACAGGCGGCAAGCCAGAAAGCCAGATATGTTTCGGAAAGTGCGCAAAAAGCTTCAAATATCTCCCAGGCTGGGCGTAAATCAGTGGAGGAAGCTATCGGTGGAATGCATCGGATTCAGGAACAGATGGAATCAATAGCCGAGAGTATTGGGCAGCTCTCTGAACAGAGCTATGCCATAGGCGAGATTATTGCGACAGTCAACGATCTTGCTGAGCAATCCAATTTGTTGGCGGTGAACGCAGCGATTGAGGCAGCCCGTGCGGGGGAACAAGGCAAGAGTTTTGGCGTAGTTGCTCAGGAGATAAGAAACCTGGCTGAACAATCCAGGCAAGCGACAGCGCAGGTGCGCACGATTCTGGGCGATATTCAGAAAGCGACTAATACCGCTGTACTCGCCGCAGAGCAGGGGAATAAAGCAGTAGAGGCGGGTGTGAGGCAATCCACTGAAACTGATGAAGCAATCCGCTTGCTCTCCACCAGCATTAATGAGGCGGCGCAAGCAGCCACACAAATTGCAGCCTCAAGCAAGCAGCAAATGGTTGGAATGGACCAGGTAGCGATGGCTATGACTAATATCAGGCAGGCGAGTGAACAGAACGTGGCAGGCACCAGGCAGGCTGAATCGGCCGCCCAAGGCTTGTATCAGATGGGGCGCAAGTTGAGTACCCTTGTAGGGGGTCGGCAAGAGGCCAATTTTGTCGAGAGAGCGGAAAGGGTTGATGGTTGACAAAAATGATGCGCTTTTGAAAAGGCTCCTTGCGATGTTTCGCGTGGAGGCAGAGGGGTATCTCCAGGACATGTCGGCAGGACTGCTTGCGTTGGAGGCAAAACCTGGAGACATGAAGGGCGCCAGTATTATCGAGACAGCGTTGAGGTCTGCGCACAGCTTGAAAGGCGCGGCGCGGGCGGTAAACCTTACGCAAATCGAAGCGGCTTGCCGATCGTTGGAAAACGTGTTCTCGGCACTGAAAGATAAAAGCCTTGCCATATCATCACCGCTGATCGATCTGCTGCTTCAGACACTCGATGCCGTAGGCGCGCTAGTTGCGGGAGAGGACAGCATGATGGAGCGGCAAAAATCTCTATTGACCGCAATCACCCGACAGCTGGATGAAACAATGAAAAGTCCACCGCAAGGATTGCCAAGGCCTCCGCGGGCGCGGGCTGCGTCACCTTTATCTTTGCTTCTCCCTGATGAGCCATCGCCAGTCGACGCCGGCGCAAGCGCGAATTCGCCGTCCCCTGCTCCGAGCCATGCATCTGCAACAATCAGGGTGCCAACCGCAAAACTGGAAGAGGTTCTGCGCCAGGTTGAGGAATTGCTATTACCGCGGCTGGCGGCGGGACAACGCGCCCGAGAACTGGGCGAGGCCGTCGCGGCATTTGGCGAGTGGAAGAAACAGCGACAGCAAATCCGGTCGTCAATTCGCATTATTGATCGTGAACTGGCATCCAGTTCCAAGGATGGAAACCTTCAAGGACAACATGAGCTCCCCAGGTTGCTCGAATACCTGGAAGCCGAGTCGCTGCAAATGAAAACACTGGAGGAACGACTGGTGAGGTTGCGGCGGGAGACAGAGCAGGATCAACGGGCACTCGCCGGGATGACGGGTTCCCTGCTTCATGAAGTCAAGGAGATGCAATTACTGCCTTTCTCGACGTTGTTGGATATTCTGCCCCGATTTTCCCGCGACCTGGCCCGCGAGCAGGGCAAGAGCCTGGAGCTCGTGATCCGTGGCGGGGAGATGGAAATCGATCGGCATATCCTGGACGAAATGAAAGATACTCTTATCCATCTGATGCGTAATTGCATCGATCACGGGATAGAGCAGCCGGCGGCGCGCTTAGCCAAAGGTAAGCCTGCCCAAGGAAAAATTACTTTGGCATGCTCACAAAGCGATAGCAGCACGGTCGAGATACTCGTGGCCGACGATGGGGCCGGAATTGACGTCTCCATGTTGAAAGCCATGGCTTGTAAGCTTGGCATCATGCCTCATGAGGAGATAGAGCAGCTGGATGACTCCGAATTGCTGACGCTCATTTTTCGATCCGGGGTGACCACTAGTCCCATCATCACCGATATTTCCGGACGCGGACTGGGACTCGCAATCGTACGTGAAAAAGTGGAGGGCTTGGGTGGCAGCATCAATGTCAAGTCAAGTGCTGATACGGGAACGACGTTTCGTATCTTACTCCCGTTATTGCTGGCAAATACCCGTGGCGTCCTGGTTCATTCTGGGGGTCAGCTTTTCGTTATTCCTTCAGCCAAGGTTGAGCGCGTGGTACGTATCGTTAACAACGAAACTCAGACGGTGGAAAATCGAGAATCTGTTCTGGTAGATGAACAATTAGTTTCCCTGGTCCGGTTGAGCGACACACTGGAACTGCCGAGCCGTTCTCCCGAAGTGGAATCCAAGAGTTATTCGGTAGGAGTGGTTCTCGGTTCGGGTCTCGGTCGTGTTGCATTTATCGTGGATGAGATTCTCGGCGAGCAGGAAATCCTTGTTAAAGGACTCATCCGCCCATTGAAGCGAGTAAGGAATGTCATGGGTGTATGCATGCTGGGGACAGGCCGCGTTGTGCCCGTGCTTAATGTGCTTGATCTGTTGAAATCGGCCGTCAAGGCATCGATGTCACGGTTCAACTCTACCCCCCGTTTATCGGACGGGAAGGATGAAGCTTCAAGCGAACAATCTATTTTGGTGGTGGAGGACTCCATTACGGCACGCGCACTGCTCAAACATATACTGGAATCCACAGGCTTTCGTGTGACCACAGCTGTGGATGGGGTTGATGGCTATACTGCCCTTAAAGCAGGGGCATTCGACTTGGTAGTCTCCGACGTTGAAATGCCGCGAATGGATGGGTTTGCCCTAACATCCAAGATACGTACCGATAAACAATTGTCGGAGCTGCCCGTGGTATTGGTAACAGCATTGGACTCGCGGGCTCACCGGGAGCGCGGTATCGATGTCGGCGCGAATGCGTACATCGTGAAGAGCGACTTTGATCAAAGCAACTTGCTGGAAACCATTAAACGCCTTATCGGCGTCAGCAGCATCAAGGTCTGAGTTCCCGTCCCGTGATAAACATTTTAGTAGTGGAAGATTCCGCGGTAGTGCGAGAGTTTCTCATTTCCATATTCGGTTCGGATCCTGACATCAGAGTTATTGCGACCGCTGCTAACGGAGAGGAAGCACTCGAAGTTTTGCGCGGCTATCGACCCGACGTGATTACCATGGACGTCCATATGCCGAAGCTGAACGGTTTGGAAGCGACACGACTGATTATGGAGACACAGCCCACTCCCATTGTCATTGTTAGCGGCAGTACAGATCCAGAGGTTGCGACAACATTTGATGCAATCGACGCAGGCGCCGTGGCCGTACTCCGCCGTCCCGCTGGCATTGGGCATCCGGATCATGAGGCCACCGCCCGGGATATGATACAGGTCGTAAAACTGATGTCGGAAGTAAAGGTAATACGGCGCTGGTCAAGCATGCGCAGAGGGACTCCGACTCCACTTCCTGCAAGTGCTCCTCTGAGTCGAGTGGCCCAGACAAGAATTGTCGCCATTGGTGCTTCAACTGGCGGTCCACCTGCGCTCGAAACGATTCTTGCTGCACTCCCGAAGCATTTTCCTGCGCCTATTCTAATCGTCCAACACATGGCGGCAGGATTCACAGAAGGATTTGTTCAGTGGCTAAAGAACTCGTCCAATCTTTCCGTTCGAGTTGCCCGACAGTGCGAAATGCCACTACCAGGCCATGTTTATGTTGCCCCCGACGAATACCAAATGAAGGTAGAGAAAGCAAGGGGGATCGTTCTGACAAGGGATGAGCCAGAGCACGGGATAAGGCCCTCCGTTTCATATCTTTTCCGATCAGTTGCCGACACCTACGGTCGTGATGCCGTTGCTGGTTTATTGACGGGCATGGGCCGGGACGGTGCAGACGAACTGCGCGTACTAAAGGATAAAGGGGCGATTACCTTCGTACAGGATAAGGACAGTTCCGTCGTCCACGGAATGGCGGGCGAGGCCATGAGACTGGATGCGGCAACAATGGTCTTGCCCTTGGAAAAGATTGCCGGAGCGCTAACAAATCTAGTGGCTGAAAGAGGAGAAATGAAGTTTGGCTCATGATATTTCAATCCATGACGTTCGGAAAATAGAGATTCTAATTGCGGAGGATAGTCCCACCCAAGCTGAAAAACTAAGGTATCTGCTGGAAGAAAATTGCTATACGGCTACAACTGCGGCCAACGGCAAGGAGGCTCTGGCTGCAGCCAGGCAGCGTAAACCGACCTTGATTATCAGCGACGTGATGATGCCGGAAATGGACGGGTTCAGGCTATGTGGCGAAATCAAGAAAGACCCCGAGCTCAAGGATGTTCCCGTGATTCTGCTTACTTCCCTGTCTGATATTGGGGACATCCTGAAAGGATTGGAATCCGGCGCCGACAATTTTATCCGCAAGCCGTACGACGATGAGTATCTTCTTAATCGCATTGACTATCTGCTGATGAGCTACCAGTTGCGCAAGAGTCAGAGGATGCAAATGGGCACGGATATTTATCTGGGCGGGCAAAAACGTTTCATCTCCAGCGAACGGCAGCAGATCGTCGATTTATTGATTTCAGTCTATGAGGATGCCATTCGCATCAATGCAGAACTGAGCGCACGGCAACTCGAGTTGACTCACTCGAATCGCTTGCTTACCGGGTTGTACCGGATTGCAGAAGGTCTGAACCAAGCGGCGACCGAGCGCGAGGTCTGCGAAAATTCGCTTGAGTACGTGATGAATTTGCCCGGAGTCAAGGCGGGGTGGATTTATCTATGGGATGGAGGCCACCTGCGTTTGGCCGGGGCGCGAAACTTGCCTGCATCATTCGCTACCAACCGGACGGAAGCACTATGCGAATGCCACCGCCTCTTGCTTGCAGGAGAGCTCGATCGCGCCCCGGAAATTTTAAAGTGCGAGCGTATCGTCTCAAGGGAAGCGGCGGCTTCATACCCATCCTGCCATGCCAGTATACCGTTGTGGAGCGGTAATAAGTGCCAGGGCATAATGAACCTCCTTGGTTTTGAACAATACTACTTTAAAGATAATGAGTTAGACACATTTTACGGGGTCGGGCACCAAGTTGGTGT
>DASSHJ010000114.1:0-11423 GCA_035692965.1 Nitrosospira sp.
GCAATACTGAACAGGTTGTAGGGCGGGGTTTTGGTTGACTCTTCCGATGCTTGCCGGGATTTCTGATATCTGCCGATGCTGACTTCAATGATTGCCTGCTCGCGAACTGGGATAGTCTCAGCTGGGTTGTGAGGATCGCGCTGTTACTCGAATATGATGGCAGCGGTTTTTGCGGCTGGCAAAGCCAGCCATCAGGCGGTTCGATACAGGATGCGCTTGAGGCGGCATTAACAAAAATAGCGTGCGAACCCATTCGCGTCGTTACAGCGGGACGAACCGATGCGGGCGTCCACGCCGCGTATCAAGTCGTTCACTTCGAAACACAGGTTCAGCGGCCCATGACGAGTTGGGTGCGGGGCGTGAATGCGTTCTTGCCCGTTAGCGTTTCAGTTCTTTGGGCGTCGCAGACACCGGACGATTTTCATGCGCGATATTGCGCAATCGAGCGCAGCTATCTCTACCTCTTGCTGAATCATCCGGTTCGGCCGGGCCTCTACCACGGCAAAATCGGTTGGTATCACCAGCCCCTGGATACTGACGCAATGCGGACAGCAGCAGAATGGCTGCTGGGCGAGCATGATTTCAGCGCATTCCGCGCCGCGGAGTGTCAGGCAAAATCTCCCATACGGAATATGACGAAAATCGGGGTTGTGCGGCAGGGGGATATCGTCGCTTTCGAATTCCGCGCAAATGCTTTTCTGCATCACATGGTACGCAATATTGTAGGTTGCCTCGTATATGTAGGTAAGCGCAGATATCCCCCGGAATGGGTGGGGCAGTTACTGGAGGGGCGTCAGCGCCGCGAGGCCGCTCCGACATTTCCCCCGGAGGGACTATATCTGATGGGTATAAGATATGATGACCGCTGGAACATCCCGAAGCCGGCCGAGTCTTCATTTGGAGCGGTAATGCAACGCTTCGGCCGGCCAGTTGATGAAACGGTCACTGGCTTCTCATGATGCGATGCGAACGAAGTATATGACTGTGGGGGCCAAAATCTGCGGAATTATGCGGCTTGAGGATGCAAAAGCCGCGGTGCACTACGGCGCGGATGCCGTCGGGTTTGTCTTCTGGAAAGGAAGCGCGCGATATATAGCACCAGAAAGGGCGCGGGAAATCATAGCCGAACTCCCACCATTCATCAGCTCAGTCGGTGTATACGTGGATCCCAATGCAACATGGGTCGAAGAATCGGCCTCGGTTGCCAGACTCAGCCTTTTGCAGTTTCATGGCAATGAAGAGCCGGATTTTTGCAGACGGTTTTTCCTGCCGTACATCAAAGCGGTACGCGTTCGGGCGGGGCTGGATTTGCTACAATACGCGACTCGCTATACCGGAGCCAGGGGCCTGCTGATGGATACTTATGTTGAAGGCGAGCCCGGTGGTACGGGCAATGCTTTCGACTGGGATTTGATTCCCCGGGAATTGCCATTGCCGGTCATTCTATCGGGCGGATTGCAAGTTGAAAACGTTGCAGAGGCGATCAGGCGGGTCCAACCTTCGGCGGTAGATGTATCGAGCGGCGTGGAAACAGCCAAGGGCATCAAAAATCCGCAAAAAATTGCTGCATTCATGCGAGGAGTTCGAGCCGGTGAACATTTATGATCTTCCCGACAGCCGGGGCCACTTCGGTCCATACGGAGGCGTGTTCGTTGCCGAGACGCTGATTGCTGCTCTGGAAGACTTGCGCCGTGAGTACGAGCGCTATCGCAATGACGATGATTTCCGCGCCGAATTCGCCTATGAGCTGAAGCATTACGTAGGGCGGCCCAGCCCCATCTATCACGCGAAAAGGTGGTCGACCCATCTCGGCGGGGCGCAAATCCTGCTGAAACGCGAGGACCTGAATCACACCGGCGCTCACAAAATCAATAATGCCATGGGTCAGGCCCTGCTCGCGAAACGGATGGGTAAATCGCGTGTAATTGCCGAAACCGGAGCGGGCCAACATGGCGTGGCAAGCGCCACCGTGGCCGCGCGTTACGGGATGCAATGCGTGGTTTACATGGGTTCCACTGATGTGGAACGCCAGGCGGCCAATGTTTATCGGATGAAACTTCTGGGAGCAACAGTGGTGCCGGTCGAATCCGGCTCAAGAACGTTGAAAGACGCATTGAACGAAGCCATGCGGGACTGGGTGACCAATGTCGAAGATACTTTTTATATCATCGGCACGGTAGCTGGCCCGCATCCTTATCCAATGATGGTACGGGATTTTCAGGCAATCATAGGAACCGAGTCCATTCAGCAGATGAATGATGAGTATGGCCAGCAACCCGACGTGCTGATTGCATGCGTTGGCGGCGGGTCTAACGCCATCGGACTTTTTTATCCATATATTGATACAGGCATCCGCATGATAGGCGTCGAGGCGGCCGGGCTTGGAATAGAAAGCGGCCAGCACGCTGCAACCTTGACTAGCGGGAGCCCGGGCGTATTGCACGGCAATCGCACCTATCTCATCCAGGATGAGAACGGGCAGATCGTCGAGACGCATTCCATTTCAGCCGGGCTGGATTATCCAGGGGTGGGCCCGGAGCATGCATGGCTCAAGGACAGCAACCGGGCGGAATATGTTGCAATAACCGATGCTGAGGCTTTGACAGCCTTCCACAGTCTCTGCCATTATGAAGGCATCATACCCGCTCTTGAATCCAGCCATGCGCTCGCATATGCGGCGCAGCTTGCGCCCACACTGGACCGTGACAAACTCGTGCTCGTTAATCTATCCGGCCGGGGGGACAAGGATATGACAACGGTAGCGCAGGCTTCAGGCATCGCTTTTTGATAGCATTTCTTCCTGACAGAAGTTCCATCCATGTCTCGTATAACCCCTGTATTCGACAAGCTCCGGGAGCAGAGAAGAAAAGCTCTCATCCCTTTCATCACTGCCGGTGATCCTGAACCTGCTATGATGGTTCCTTTGATGCATGAACTGGTCAGAGCAGGGGCAGATATCATAGAGCTTGGCGTCCCGTTTTCCGATCCGATGGCCGACGGTCCGGCGATACAAAGGTCTTCAGAGCGGGCACTGGCATACCGGGTGGGTTTGAACGATGTGCTGTCGATGGTGGAGGCCTTCCGGAAGAGCAACGGCACCACGCCCGTTGTCCTGATGGGTTATGCAAATCCTGTAGAAGCGATGGGTTATGAAGTGTTTGCTGCGCGTGCCAAGGGGTGCGGAGTCGATGGCGTTCTGACCGTCGATTACCCGCCCGAAGAAGCAGGGGAGTTGGTAAGGCATCTTGAAAACCAGCAGCTCGACGCAATTTTCCTTCTCTCCCCGACAACCGCTGAGGCACGCATCGAAAAGGTGGCGCAGTTCGCGACCGGCTATATTTATTATGTTTCCTTGAAAGGGGTAACCGGATCGCACCGTCTTGATCTGCGTGATGTTGCGGCCAAGCTGGCCGAGGTGCGTTCGCGCGTTTCCATCCCCATTGGCGTTGGTTTTGGCATCCGTGACAAGGCGACAGCCAAGGCGGTGGCAGAGCTTGCGGACGGCGTGGTAGTGGGCAGCCGCATCGTGGAGGAAATAGAAAAATCTTCGCGAGGGGAACTTCTTGCCAACGTTTATCAGTTGGTCAGCAGCTTGAGAGCGGCAGTCGATGAAGCGGGCTGGGAGCAAAAGAGTCTGACGGAACAATGTTGAGTCGAACGATGTCGAGCCCCTTCGGTAAAGGCGAGGGCTTATGAGCTGGTTCCAGAAATTACTTCCACCCAAGATCAAGCGCAAGGAAAGCGGCGAAAAAAAGGCCGTACCTGAAGGGCTTTGGAGCAAGTGCGCATCGTGCGATGCCGTCTTGTATTACTCGGATCTCGGAAATAATCTCAACGTTTGCCCCAAGTGTAATAATCACAACAGGATTTCCGCCCGCGTTCGCCTGGATTTGTTTCTTGATCCGGAAGGCCGCTATGAAATCGGGCCGGAGGTGCAGTCGCTGGACCCTTTGAAGTTCAGGGACAGCAAGCGCTATGTCGACCGTCTGGCCGAGGCGAAGCGCGAGACCGATGAGGATGATGCGCTCGTGGTGATGCAGGGGAATGTCAAGGCAGTACCCCTTGTGGCGGCGGCGTTTGAATTTGGATTTATGGGTGGTTCCATGGGTTCAGTGGTGGGCGAGCGGTTTGTGCGGGGAATCCAGATATGTATCGAGCAGCGCCTCCCTTTAGTATGTTTTGCAGCAAGCGGTGGCGCGCGCATGCAGGAAGGGTTGCTGTCGTTGATGCAAATGGCAAAGACAACTGCTGCGCTTGCCCAATTGGGTGAGGAAAGGCTTCCATTTATTTCCGTTTTGACAGATCCCACCATGGGCGGTGTATCCGCCAGTTTCGCTTTTCTCGGCGATGTGGTGATTGCGGAACCCGGTGCATTGATCGGGTTTGCGGGACCTCGAGTCATCGAGCAGACGGTGCGGCAAACGCTGCCGGAAGGATTTCAACGTTCCGAATTCCTGCTGCAGCACGGGGCCATAGACATGATCGTGGACCGCAGGCGTATGCGGGAAAAAATTGCCAACCTGTGCACCTTGCTCATGCACGCGACTCAGTAACAACGCGGACTGCTTCAGCAGGTCCTCGTCGCACTTCTTTACTCCATTTCATTTTGTGACTGATTCCGCTGAAACCCTGAACGGCCTGGGCAACGTCCATCCTCCTTTAAAACCTCGCACGCTCTCTGACTGGTTGAGTTTCCTCGAAAGTCTTCACCCGAAGGCTATCGAGATGGATTTGGAGCGCGTAGATCGCGTCAGGGCCCAGTTGGATCTGGCCCCGGTCTTTCCCGTGATAACCGTCGGGGGTACAAACGGCAAAGGATCGACATGCGCGATGCTCGAAGCGATTTTAGGCGCGGCCGGATACCGCACAGGCTGCTATACATCTCCTCACTTACTTCGTTACAACGAGCGGGTGAGGATCGATGGACGGGAAGTGAGCGATGAAATGCTGTGCGGAGCATTTGAAGCAGTGGAGGCAGCACGCCAGGTCAGCAAAGTTTCTTTGACCTATTTCGAGTTTGGGACACTTGCAGCGGTTGAGTTATTCAAAAAAGCCGGGGTTGAGGTTGCAATTCTGGAGGTGGGACTTGGCGGACGGCTGGACGCGGTCAACGTGTTCAATCCTGACGTTGCGGTGATCACCAGCATCGATCTCGATCACATGGATTATCTCGGCGATACGCGCGAAAAGATCGGGTGCGAGAAGGCCGGAATCTTCAGAAGCGGCCGACCGGCAATATGCGCGGAAAGAAACGTTCCTTCCATTGTCCGCGAGTATGCAAACGAGATAGGCGCGTGTTTTCTGCATATCGGGGAGCACTTCGGCTATTTGACAAACGAAAAGGGGTGGAGCTACTGGAGCGAGTACGGAAAGCGCCATGCTCTTCCCTATCCGGCTCTACGGGGATCCCGTCAACTCGATAACGCGAGCGCCTGCCTTGCTGTCCTTGATGCCATCAAGGATAGACTTCCCGTCACGATGGGCAATATCCGCGAGGGCTTGCTGGATGTCGAATGGCCTGCGCGGTTTCAGGTTTTGCCGGGGCGTCCGGTAACAGTGCTCGATGTGGCGCACAACCCTGCTGCGGCGAAAGTTCTGGCAGAAAGTCTTTTTCGGATGGGCCGCTTCGGCAAGACCTACGGCATATTCGCGATGCTTAGGGACAAGGATATAGAAGGGGTAGTACGGGCACTGGCGGGGCAAATAAATATATGGCTGACCGCAGGCATCGATGCTCCCCGCGGCGCTTCAACCCATGAGACCGCGGGGGCAGTGCGCGAAGCGCTGCGGGAGAATGGCGAGCTGGTGGAGGAGGCCGTCCTGACCTTTCATGACCCGGCCGCGGCTTACGCATACGCCTGCGAGCGGGCCACGGTAAATGATAGAATATGCGTCTTTGGCTCATTCCACACAGTGGCGGAGGTGTTGAGGAACCGCGATATGGTTGGGCGAGGTTGAGTGGCGGCAAAACAGACTGCAGATGGCCAAGACGAGCGAAGAAGAAATTCAGCTCAGGAAGCGTGCCAGGAGACGATTGGTTGGCGCTATCGCTCTCGTGGTGGCGGCAATTGTATTCCTTCCGATGCTACTTGATACCGAACCGGAAGAGCGCGAGCAAGAGATCGATATTCGTATCCCTCCTGAAGACTCTGCAGAGGAATTCAGTCATGAAGGTGCATCTCCCAGCGGAGCTTCAAACGATTCTGTTTCTGCGACAGACTCGCTTACAACTGAGAAGCCCCCTACTGGAACCGGGCAAAGTCAGCAAGGCTCCGATCTACCTGTCAAGCCCATGTCTTCGGCAGAGCCAGCCATGGGAAAACAGGCGGAGGGGAGCCGAACTGGAAAGGTAGAGGCAGAAACCGAAAAATCCGCTTCGCCTAACCTTGCAAGCGGTGGATTTGTAGTACAGCTCGGCGCCTTTTCCAGCTTGGCGAAGGCCAGGCAGCAGGTCGAAATTCTCGCATCAAGAAGTCCTGGCGAGTACACTGGCGGGGGTGCGACGGTGTACACGGAAACGTTTAAGGCTGACAAGGGGTCGGGCAAAAGCGAAGTGACGCGGGTGCGAGTCGGGCCTTTTGCCACTCGCGAGCAAGCGGATGCCGCACTTGCCAGGCTGAAGCTTGAAGGACTGGATGGAGTGGTAACCGACAAGTAGTACTATGATTAAGTGTTGTTGTCTTCATTACCAATAACTCGCCGGCAATGGCTGCCTTCCCGGACATCCTTTCACAAATGACCGCTTTCGACTACTGCGTGATTGCGATCGTTGGCATCTCGGTCTTGTTGAGCGTAATGCGCGGAGCCGTCCGTGAACTGATATCGCTGGCGGGTTGGGTGACCGCGTTCATGGTAGCGAATTACTTCGCGGCGCCGTTCGCGCCGAATCTCCCGTCGGCCATTCCAGGTGAGTCGCTGCGCATGGTACTCGCATTTTCCATATTGTTTCTCCTGACTCTGCTAACGATGGGTTTTATTGCCATGCTGGCATCCAGCGTCACAAGGAAGGCAGGGCTGGGATTTGCCGACCGTTTTCTCGGATCGCTGTTCGGCCTTGCCCGCGGGTTGCTGGTGATAATGGTCATCGTGCTTGCGGGAGGGCTGACGTCATTGCCGCAGGAGCCGTTCTGGCGGAAAGCGGTACTGAGCGCTCCGCTCGAGAGCGCGGTCACGATGGCGATACCTTGGCTGCCCCACGATCTGTCCAGGCATTTTGTCAGAATGAAGCGAAACAACGGGAATTTCTCCTGAAGCCTGCGCAGCTTTATTGCAAGTGTTTTTCCCCCAGCGAGCGGGCCACCCGCTTCAGCTTGCGCTTTCAGTGCCGTGTCTTGCAACTTTTTGTAGCTCGCTGATCTAAGCCATCTTTTACGGATTGCAATATGTGTGGAATTCTCGGTCTGGTTGCAAATGCTCCCGTCAATCAACTCCTTTATGACGGCCTGCTGGTTCTCCAGCATAGAGGGCAGGATGCCGCGGGTATCGTGACTGCAGAAGGCAGTACCTTCCACATGCACAAGGGAGGTGGCTTGGTAAGGGATGTGTTTCGCACGCGGAATATGCGTTCGCTTGCCGGGAATATGGGAATTGGGCACGTAAGGTACCCTACCACCGGCTCAGCTGAATCACCTGCGGGGGCACAGCCATTTTATGTGAACTCTCCGTTTGGAATTGTCCTCGGACACAATGGCAATCTCACGAATGCGATGCAGCTCAACCAGGAGTTGTTTCGCGAGGATTTGCGCCATGTCAATACAAACTCGGATTCCGAAGTGCTTCTCAATGTGTTGGCGCACGAACTTCAAAGAAGCACGAAAAACCACCATCTCGATCCTGCAGCCATCTTCACAGCAGTAGCGGGGGTTCATCAGCGCTGCCAGGGTGCCTATGCCGTGGTCGCCATGATTGCGGGTTACGGGCTGCTCGCGTTTCGCGATCCGCACGGCATTCGCCCCCTGGTATTCGGTTCCGTCGAGCGCGAAAGTGGAGTGGATTACCTGGTCGCGTCGGAAAGCGTGGCGCTCGATACCTTGGGGTTCAAGCTGATACGGGACGTAGCGCCTGGAGAAGCCATTTTCATTGATGACAGAGGCAATTTTTACAATAAGCAGTGCGCTGCGAATCCATCTCATAACCCCTGCATCTTTGAATACGTTTATCTGGCTCGCCCCGATTCCATGATGGATGGAATATCAGTCTACGAAACGCGGCTTAATATGGGCGAGAGCCTGGCTGACAAGATTACGTCCTCCATGCGGCACCTTGATATCGATGTAGTTATCCCGATCCCCGATTCGGGCCGTCCCTGCGCGCTTCAACTCGCGAATCGCCTTGGGGTGAGCTTCCGGGAGGGGTTCGTGAAGAATCGCTACATTGGACGCACATTCATCATGCCGGGGCAGCAGCAGCGGCGTAAATCGGTACGGCAAAAACTCAATGCGATGAGTGTGGAATTCCGCGGCAAGAATGTTCTCCTCGTGGATGATTCAATCGTTCGCGGGACTACGAGCCGTGAAATTGTGCAGATGGCTCAGGAGGCCGGGGCTAATAAAGTCTATTTCGCTTCGGCCGCCCCCCCGGTCCGGTTCCCGAATGTTTATGGAATCGATATGCCGACTCATGAGGAGCTCATCGCGACTGGGCGCGATGAGGACGAGATTTGCCGCGAAATCGGCGCGGACTATCTTGTTTACCAGGATCTCGATGCGCTTGTGGACGATGTGCGGAAGCTCAACCCATCTATAACAAACTTCGAAACGTCGTGTTTCGACGGGCGTTACATCACGGGGGGTATCACGGATGAGTACCTGTCGGTACTGGCCGCCTATCGGCACGGCGCTGCTCCTCTATCCCGTCCGGCTTCCAGTACGCAGCTGGATTTGAATCTCGTGCGGGTGGAATAGAATCAGCATTGATCAGGATTTGACAAAACTCATGTAATTAAGCAACATAGCTTTGCGCCGATTTGATATCAGCTTGCGGGCGCGTTATAAATTCGGCTAAAGCGGAAGGACCCGTTTTAGCGAATGCTGAACGGGTTTTTTATTGAGGAGCTTAACATGTCTGATGATTTTGAGCTGGAAACGCTGGCGTTGCATACGGGAGTGCATCGCAGCCAATTCAACGAACATTCGGAGGGGTTGTACCTTACCTCCAGCTTTGTTTTCGACAATGCTGCCCAGGCTGCCGCACGGTTCTCCGGTGCGGAAGCCGGTAACATCTATTCACGCTTTACGAATCCGACAGTCACCGCTTTTGAGGAACGCCTCGCCGCATTGGAGGGCGGGGAAGCGTGCGTAGCGACTTCTTCCGGCATGTCAGCCATCCTCTCCTGCATCATGGGGTTGCTTTCAGCAGGAGATCATATTGTTGCGTCGCAAAGCCTGTTCGGCGCCACCGTAAACCTCTTCAATAACATCCTCAAGCGCTTCAATATAGACACCACGTTTGTTTCAGCAACTGACGTTTCCGCGTGGGAATCGGCGATCAGGCCCAATACCAGGCTTTTCTTCATTGAAACGCCGTCAAATCCCCTTACCGAGATTTCAGACATCGCCGCACTTGCAGCCCTTGCCAGGAAGTCGGGCGCATGGCTTGCCGTTGATAATTGCTTCTGCTCGCCCATGCTTCAGCGGCCACTGGAGTTCGGCGCCGATCTCGTCATCCACTCCGCGACCAAGTACCTCGAAGGCCAGGGAAGGGTGCTCGGCGGTGCAGTAGTCGGAAAACGGGACTTGCTGATGGAGGGGGGAGTTTTTGGGTTTTTACGGACTGCCGGTCCCACCCTGAGCCCGTTTAATGCCTGGGTTATCCTGAAGGGGATGGAAACACTGAAAATCCGGATGGAAGCGCATTCCGCAAACGCTTTCGACGTTGCACGATGGCTCGAAGGTCACCCGAACGTCGAGAAAGTCTACTATCCGGGCCTGCCCTCCCATCCCCAGTACGAACTCGGCAAGCGCCAGCAGAAGACAGGGGGAGGAATCGTTTCTTTCGAAGTAAAGGATGGAAAAGAAGGCGCCTGGCGAGTCATCGATTCGGTCCGGATGCTTTCGATCACCGCGAATCTGGGCGATGTGAAAAGCACGCTGACTCACCCGGCGACGACAACGCACGCCCGTATCAGCCAGGAGAGCCGGGACGCGGCCGGAATCAGCGATGGCTTGTTGCGCATTGCGGTCGGGCTGGAAGCGGTAAAGGACATTACTGCAGACCTCGCAAGAGGCCTCGGGGATGCGAATCTTTCCTGATTCGAAAGATCAATCGCAGGCTGGCGAGCGGTGCTGAGCGCGGGAGCAGGTCAGCGATTGACGGAGCCTCGAAACTCCTTGAATCTCTTTCCGCGCGTAGCGAGAGTCGCACAAGAATGGGCTGTTGCTCGACTAGCATCTTTTTGGCGTTTGCGGCCCGCTTTATGAATTGACGTACGGTGCGAGCGCTGATCCCCGACTTGGCACTAGGACCCCGAGATTTTAATTTAACACTGTCGAATTTTCTTACATACCTCTAACACAGCGATAACTCTACAATTGTAATCCTTTGTAAGAGAACCATAACTTGATCCTGGCATGGGACTTGCTTTAGTTCTATTAGAAGTCGAGTCGTATTAAAAAAGAACAATTCTTTGACAACAAGAGGAGAAAATGAAGAAGTTTCATGTGTTAGCCGGCCTGTTTGCCATGGCCTCACTAGATGCCACAGCAGCAGCCATTACCTTCACGGGAGCAGGAACCGGTCCGGGGGGAGTCGTGGTTACCGCGTCAGCCATTTTTGATATTACCGGCAATGACCTGACAATCACCTTGCGGAATACGTCGCCCTCCAATACGGGTCAGGATGTGCCGGGCAGCACCCTTACCGGCCTTTTCTGGGATTTTACCGGGAATCCTACCTTAACGCCGGTCTCGGCACTTCTTGGGTCAGGGTCAGCTTTTGTGGGTGCCGCCTGTGACCAGGCCGGGTGCAGCGGTAATACGAATCTTGGCGGCGAGTTTGGTTATCAGGCAACATCGCTTACGGGGGGCGCTGACCGCGGCATTTCAAGCTCAGGTTACCTGACGACTGGTGTGTCCGGCAATCTTGGGAATTTCAATGGTGTCGATCTGGACAATCCGAAATCTCTCGATGGTATCAATTACGGTATTGTTTCAGCGGCAGCCGGCCTGAATCTCAACGGGGGGACGCAAAGTGTCCCCCTGATCCAGGACTCGGTGGTGTTTATCCTTCACGGCGTAACTGGCCTCTCGACCAGCGATATTTCGCACGTCAGTTTCCAATATGGAACGTCCCTGACGGAGCTTAACGTTCCTGGTGATCCCAGGGATCCCCCTGTCCTGATCCCGGAACCGGGTACGCTTGCCCTTCTTGGTCTTGGCCTGGCCGGCTTGGGTGTTCTGCGCAGACGTAAAAAATAATTCTCAGGC
>DASSHJ010000115.1:0-16089 GCA_035692965.1 Nitrosospira sp.
GGAAATCGAAATGAACAGACTGTTGCGGCAGCGGCACCGCCTTGCGGAGGGTACGGAGAACGACTTTACCGTGCGCAATCTGGCGGCACTCGCCTCCGTTGCAACCGGCGCTGCCAAGGTCATGTCGCTCATGCTCGGCGCGATCGCCTCGATATCACTGCTTGTAGGCGGTATCGGCATCATGAACATCATGCTGGTATCTGTTACCGAGCGTACGCGCGAGATTGGCATTCGCATGGCGATCGGTGCAAACCGGCGCGCAATTCTTGCGCAATTCCTGCTGGAAGCACTCGTCATCTGCATCCTGGGAGGCCTCATAGGAGTTGCACTGGGTATTGGTGGAGCTTGGGCCGTAAGCCGCGTGGCAGATATGATTGTTGTCATCACGTTTGGCATGGTCGCCCTGGCGTTCGCGTTTGCCTCGGCAGTCGGCATTTTTTTTGGGTTTTACCCAGCAAAAAAAGCGGCGGCGTTGAAGCCGGTTGAAGCGCTGCGCTACGAATAGGACCGAAGAGAAAGGCCAGGCCTGCCCTGGCCGCCAAGTAGGCGATCTCAGCAGCAGGATTGCCAGGCTCAGCTTGATGTTTACCGCAAGGCGGATATGGCAGACACCGGTCAGGTGAACTACCCTTAATCTGAAAGTGTTCAGCTGCTAAATAGCTACCTCTTGTTCATGCGCGATTCGAAGCGTCTTTTAGAGCGTGCTTAACGGTCAAGTCAAGAATGATTCCACATAATGCAGTGACACCAGATACAGTTCTCCAAGAGCTGGTTCGTTATATGCAGGCGAGCCCTGATCAAACCGGCTCGTTTTCGCATCTCAAACTTGACGACTTGCTCCCGGTCTTCCAGGATAAAGCGACACGCGTGCTTTCCTCTTTTGAAAAATATCACCCGATCAGCCATGACGCCTGGGAGCATGGGAAAGGAGGAAAGGACATAATGCTTGGATATTCATATACAGCAGGTTGTCAAGGCCATGAGCGCTATGTCGCGATCCGAGCCATATCTTTTGAGGAGTTTGAAAAAGATGATGGCCTTGTACCCAAGGTCACGGCTCATATTCATGAAATGGAGGCGAGCTGCGGCCCCCAGCTGGATCATTATTACTTGTTGCTGTGCACGGACGCCCGAAAGCATGGCGAGATGATCCGGGCTCTTGAGCAGCAACTGCGGAAGGAACGGGCGGCAGTAGTGGTCGAACCCTCTCATGCCTGGTCTTTTTATACCCTGGAAGATACAGTAACCGACGCGGTATCAGACAGGCTGATCTATGCAAACGACTACGTACGACGCCAGGCCCGCGAACAGATAGCGGATATCGACAAACGTCAACTCATCCTGCTGCTGTCATGCCTGGTCCATGCAATCGAAGAAATGAAGAATTTTTCGGTTGCTGACGAGTTTGTTCTACACAATGACGACGTGCATGACTTCGAAGCGACTCATCCAGAGAATTATTCTCCGTTGGAAGACATGACTGCAATGGAAGGCCGGTTCTTTTTTCGGGATGCCGATGTGGAAGGATTTAGAATCTACCAGGACAGCGCATCCGCGATCATTGCCCTGTATTATGACGCGAGAGTCCGATATGGCCACGAAGGAGACGAGGCCGTGCGATATTTGTTCGCTTTTCTTGAGCGAACGATCTGAAGCAGAGCGCTGATGAAGGAGCTTTCGCCCAAGCGCTACAGGTTCGAGGGAACTACCTCAATGGAACGGCAGAGCTTGTAGACAGCGATATTCCAAAGATTGCGGCGAACAACCGCGGCAGCGTATTGATTACCGAATCATGATCCACGTTTCACCATTATGCTGACAGCCCTGCAGCGAACCCTGCCGCTCTCCGGATTGCCCCACCTCCGACGATTACTCCACCGTCACCGATTTGGCCAGATTCCTGGGTTTATCCACGTCTGTACCCTTTTGCAGCGCAACATGGTAGGCAAGCAATTGCAGAGGAATGGTGTGAAGAATGGGGCTGAGCAGTCCTGCGTGCTCTGCAAGGCGTATGATATGCACCCCTTCGCTTTCCTGAATCTGCGAATCCGCATCGGCGAACACATAAAGCTCCCCGCCGCGCGCACGGACTTCCTGCAGATTTGATTTGAGTTTTTCGAGCAATGCGTCATTGGGAGCAATGGCTACCACAGGCATATCCTTGTCCACCAAGGCAAGCGGGCCGTGCTTCAACTCGCCTGCGGCATAAGCTTCGGCATGAATGTACGAAATTTCCTTGAGCTTGAGCGCGCCCTCCAGGGCAATGGGATAATGCATGCCGCGCCCCAAAAACAGTGCATGCTTCTTGTCATAAAATCGCTCAGCCCACGCTTTTACCTGCGGTTCGACCTGTAACGCATGCTGCAGCGCAACTGGCAAATGGCGCATGGCCTTGATCATCTGGCGCTCGGCCTGCTCAGAGGATTTACCGTTGAGACGCGCCATTGTCATGGTAAGCAGCATGAGTGCGGCCAGCTGCGTCGTGAACGCCTTGGTGGAGGCAACGCCGATCTCAGGGCCAGCACGGGTAAGGAACCTCAAGTCCGTTTGTCGCACCAACGCGCTTTCGGCCACATTGCAGATCCCCAGGCTATAGCGGTGACCCAGCGATTTTGCATAACTGAGGGCAGCAAGGGTATCAGCGGTTTCTCCTGATTGCGAGATACCGACGACCAGGGTGCCGGGATGCACCACCGGGCGGCGGTAACGGTATTCGCTCGCAATTTCGACATTGCAGGACACCCCGGCGACCGTTTCCAGCCAGTAGCGCGCCACCAGGCCCGCGTGATAGCTTGTGCCGCAAGCGAGTATTAGAATGTTGCGCGTATCGCGAAAAATGCCTTCGCCATTGCTGCCGAAAAGTCCCGGTGATATGGAGCGGGCATTTACCACCATCTCGAGCGTATTTGCGACAACGCCCGGTTGCTCAAAAATTTCCTTCTGCATGAAGTGAGCATAAGGTCCCAGCTCTACGGACTCATTGGTAAGCTCGCTCTTTTGAATAGGGCGAGTCACTTCGGTGATTTTTCCATCACCTGGGCAATTGACAATGCGATAGCCTTCCTGCGTAAGCTCAGCTACATCGCCATCCTCGAGGTAGATCATCTGCCGGGTGACCTGTAGCAGGGCAGATGCGTCCGAAGCAGCGTAAACTCCTGAGTCGCCCAGTCCGAGCAGCAAGGGGGCGCCGTTTCGGCAAACGATGATCCGCTCCGGGCGTGCTTCTTCCATTACCGCAATGGCATAAGCCCCCTGCAATTCCTGCAGGGAAAGGCACACGGCCTTGAACAAATCCGGGGTCTCCCGGAGTTTTAGCGTGATGAGGTGGGCGATTACCTCGGTGTCAGTATCAGAGCTGAAAATAAAGCCGGCATCCTGCAGACGCTGGCGCAGGCTCTCATGATTTTCGATGATCCCGTTATGCACGACGGCAACTTTGGGATCGGTTCCGGAGAAGTGTGGATGAGCATTACGCTCAGAAGGCGCTCCATGAGTGGCCCAGCGCGTATGCGCAATGCCTGTTGCACCAGTAAATTTATGGTCATCCGTGAGCTTGCAGAGCTCGGCAACCCTCCCTATCGTCCGCAGCCGATGCAGGTGGCCATTATTTACAGCAATGCCCGCAGAATCATAGCCCCGATATTCAAGACGGCGAAGTCCCTCCAGGAGAGTGGGAACAATGTTGCTGCTTGCTACCGCGCCGACTATGCCGCACATACGCGATTGCCTTTTTGACCCGAGCGATGCAACGAAAACGATCGAAAAACCGAATCATTCAAACAAGCATAGAGCTTCATTTTTCCCCCTTCGCTTTTTTAACCGGCCGTCTCCACCCGTCTATGCTCGTCTGTCTGGCACGCGATAGCGTCAATGTTTCTGGAGGCGTATCCTTCGTAATTGTCGACCCTGCCCCGATTGTCGATCCTTTCGACACCTTCACGGGGGCAACGAGCTGGGTGTCCGAGCCTACAAAGACATCATCTTCAATGATGGTCTGATGCTTGTTCGCCCCGTCGTAGTTGCAAGTGATGGTTCCGGCGCCTATGTTCACGCGCTTCCCGATCACTGTATCTCCTATGTAGCTCAGGTGGTTTGCCTTGCTACCTGCCTCGATGGCGCTATTCTTGACTTCCACGAAATTGCCGATATGGACGTCATTGTCGAGCCTTGTTCCTGGCCGGATACGCGCGTACGGCCCCACTCGGCAGTTTTCGCCCACTTCAGTGGACTCGATAAGGCTGAATGGCGCAATCGCCGAGCCCGCTGCAATCTTGACATCCCTTAGAATGCTGTGAGCGCCCACTTTCACGCGGTCAGCCAAATCCACCCGCCCCTCAAAAATGCAGCCAATGTCGATCTCCACGTCTGCACCGCATGTCAATTTGCCTCGAACATCGATGCGCGAGGGATCAGCCAGCGTTACGCCCTGCTCAAGCAACGTACTCGCACATTCCTTTTGATAGATGCGTTCAAGCTCCGCGAGCTGCAACTTGCTATTAATACCTGCTATTTCCCAGGCTCGATCGGGGTGTCCGGCGACAACCTTCACATTATCCCTGACCGCCATGGCAACGATATCAGTGAGGTAGTATTCCTTTTGAGCGTTGTTGTTTTCGAGCTTATGCAGCCAACTGTGGAGATACCGGTTTGGGATGACGGTGATGCCTGTATAGACTTCACGTATGCTACGCTCCGAGTTGCTTGCATCTTTCTCCTCGATGACGGCGGCGATATTGCCAGCGGCGTTACGAACAATTCTTCCATAGCCAAACGGATCGCCCAACTCGACGGTCAACAAGGCGAGCGTGTCGTTGCCCGCGATTGCCACGAGTCTTTCGAGCGTGGGAAGCCCTATCAGGGGGACATCCCCATATAGCACCAAGGTCGCCCCCTCGCTGCCCAGGTAAGGCAATGCCTGCATCAGGGCGTGACCGGTACCCAGCTGGGGCACCTGCTTGACCCAGGTAAGCGATGGGTCACCAATTGCCTTCGGTACCGCCTCTCCCCCGTGTCCAAATATGATGCAAATCCTGGCGGGCGACAGCGCCCGCGCGGTTTCCAGGACGTGAACAAGAAGGGATTTGCCCGCCAAGCGATGGAGTACCTTGGGTTGGTCGGAGTGCATGCGCTTGCCCAGCCCGGCAGCGAGTATAGCGATATTTAACTCAGGAACATTCATATAGAAAAATGCAATTCCCCCTTAGAATTGTGAGGCTTGCAACGCATTCGTGGAACAACGAGCGTAGCGAGGTTAAAGATAACATAATGTACTCAGCAGCGGGGACTTAAGCGCCTAAAAGCAGTCGCAATGTTCGACTACACTCCTTGCGCACGTTTCTTAATTACGACCGCGTTCGAGTCGCACAAGCGCCGTTGCTTCCGCAAACAGTTCCGGATAACTCTGGCTGCACCGCGCACGTTCCAGGCTGATGCGTTTTAAATTCTCGGCGCTGTTCGAATCATCCAGTTGAAATCCAAACATTCCCGGCGGTCTTTGCCCTTCTGTCTGCTCGGTTAAGAGTGGGCTGGAAAATACGGACTTCAGCAAGATGTCGCCGAGTTGCTTTTTAAAATGCCCAGCTTCCCAGTACCACTGGGTGGAAGTCACATGATCGCCATGTTCCGGTATCCTTTCGCAATTGTAAGGGCCATAACCGCTGAAATCGAACAGGGTAATCCTTGCATCTGGATGTCGCGCTCGGGCGGCCGATACTTCACTTATTAACGCCATTTTCCATTCCTCAAATGCATTCGCCAATCCCGTTTCCTCGAAGAGAGCCAGGATTTGGGCATGGTATGGGTAGATGATCAGATTTGCCTCGGTGCCGGATTCGGCCGCCAAGTCAAGGATGGCGTTAAGATGCACGAGATCATCAAGAGAAAGCGAACCCTTTGCTTTTCTTAAATAAATCCTCGTATTTTCTCCTGCTCTTTGCTTAAATAACCTGAAATAACCTTCACGACGAGCAATCGGCACGTATCCCCTTAATGGGTTGAACCCGCGAGGGGTCATCACGTCCGCTTCTTCGTCGCCCTGGATGGATAACGTCTGCATGGCGTCCTTTAAGGAGGCCAGCGAAAAAAGACTGTCAAACCGCCAGAACCAGGAGTCGGGATGTGGGACCTGACCAATAGAAGGTGTATGCGAAATGGCAGGGGCGGCCGCTTTCCCTGATTCCATGAAGTCCAGGAACTCCATTCCCAGGATGATGGTTTTTGGCTTGGCGCCAATTTGATAGAGATATTCGGCCTGCCGACGTGAGTTGAGGATACCCGAACCGGGTACGGCAAGGTTATAAGCGGACAAGCCGGATTGGGTGAAGGCCCCTGCTTCGGGATCCAGCCCCGCTTCAGCCCGGGAATTTCCGAGGATGAGTGCGTCGGCGCGCAGTTCCGCTGCATGGGTCAGCTTGATTTCATTCTGGTAACGCGTCAACTCTGGTTTAACCCGATTGAACCCCTCCTTCACCACGACACGATACTGATCATAAGGATCTATCGCCACGACGACCGCGACCGCGATGACTATACCGGTGACCACAGACATCAGGAACCACCGCAGGAAGAGCAGCGAGTCGGATGATGTTGTCATTCCTGCCCGATTAGAACTGGAAATATAGAAACTCATTAGGGCGGTTCAGGGAGAGCAGGCTGGCTATGGCGAGAGCGGCTAGAAACAGGGCCCATTGTCGCGACGGTTGCCAGCTTAGCCAATCCGGGAGGCGGTCGGCTGATTCCCGGAGATGCGGCTTAAAGTCGAGGGCCGGATCAAACAGGTGAGTGAGTTCCTGCGTGTTCGGCATAAGAAAGGCTAGCATGGCTGCAAATGCGATCCATCCCCAGCTTTCAATGAACCGCGATCCACCGCCGAGATAAAAGTGGACGCCCAATTGTTCAAGCGTAGACGCGAACGAGCCAACGCGACTTCCTATGGCATCAGGTAATCCCACTCCATAAAACCCTGTCATGCCTTTGACTATTTCCATGGAGGTCGCAAGGTCTGGCGAACGGAAGAATACCCATGCGAAGCAGACAGCGGTAAACGTTATTGCAGTGGCAATCAACTTCCAGGTACGCGAATCCGAGGGAAAGCCCAGTCTTTTTGACACCGCTGCCCATGCATGATGCATGACGAGGTAGACGCCGTGGAGTCCGCCCCAGATAATGAAATTCCACCCCGAACCGTGCCACATTCCCCCGAGAAGCATGACGGTCGTCAGATTGCGATACCGATTTAATAAACCAGCCCGGTTCCCTCCCAGGGGAAAATACAAGTAGTCCCGTAGAAAGCGGGATAATGTCATATGCCACCTTCGCCAGAACTCACTGATATTGGAAGCCTTGTATGGCGAATTGAAATTGAGGGGGAGCTTTATTCCGAAGAGACGAGACAGGCCGATAGCCATATCGGAGTAAGCGGAAAAATCGAAATAAAGCTGAAAGGTATAGGCTAGCACCCCTGCCCATGCGATAAGGAGTGAAGGCGAGTCAGGGTTGTCGAACAGAGAACCGGCATACGGGGACAGATTGTCAGCAATAAGTACCTTCTTTGCCAGGCCGATACAGAATATGGTTAACCCTACAGCGAAATCCGAAGCGGAAAATCGATAAATTCCGGGTTCCGCGAACTGCGGCATCATTTCCCTGTGATGCAGCACAGGGCCCGCGATCAGATGCGGAAAATAGGTAACGAACAGTAAATAATGAAGGAAGCGGTATTCCGCTACGCGTCCCTCGTAGGTATCGACGAGGAAAGCGATTTGCGTGAAGGTATAGAACGATATGCCAACGGGGAGAATGATATCCAGTGCCGGAAAAGTTTTGTTTCCGAGAAAATTGATGGTATCGAGAAAAAAATTTGCATACTTGAAATAAGCGAGCAGGATTAGGTTGATGGTAATCGCGCAGACAAGCCAGGTCTTTCGCTGCGGCTTGTCTGCCAGCGCAATATTCAGCCCGACCCAGTAATTGAAGCCGATCGATGCAAGTAGCAAAGGAACATATCTGTAATCCCAGTATCCGTAAAAAAACAGCGACATCAGCGCGAGCCAACCTGCAGCCCAGGAATGGTTGCGTGAACCGAGCCAAAAAAAACCTACAAGCGCAGCAGGAAGGTAAGCAAAAATGAATGCAAACGAATTGAACAGCATGTGGCAAAGAGGCAAGGCTTGGCCCAGCAGGCAATATGCCTTTTATCTGGCGCTCATCTCGCTATATAACGTCAGGCAGAAACATGTTCAGCAGGTTTGCGGGAACATCAACGTCGACTAGGGAGAGCACGATCGAGGCTGAAACTTCGCTTTACCGGAGTGATTATTAAAGGCAGAAGAAGTTTGCCCGTTTTTTCCGATGAACGATAGGTGGATGAGAGGCAAGACTTCCCGTCTCATTCACCCTTGGTGAATCAAGCAGTGGTTGCGGCGCCAACAGGATTATGAAAATGCCAGCGTTCCAGCTGTCGCCCGGGCTTGAACGCGGGATGGGGATAGGAAAACAGCTACGGGCGGGTTCGATCCCGATACCGTTCTGCTTGCTTTAGGGGGTTTGATTAATGAGGCTTTGATTGCCCTGCAGGGTTGCCCACGGCTGCCATAGTAGATTATCCCCATAGCCTTAACCCCTCATCAACCAGCCTCGGCATGAGTCCAAATGAGATGTGGCGCATTTCTTTAAGAGACGGCTTTCAATGCCCTCGTTTTCTTAGCTTCTGAATGGCGCTCAACTGCGCGATGGCCTCGCTCAACTCAGCTTGAGCCCGTGCATAGTCCATGGCGGAAGAGCGGTCTTTCATGGCATCTTCCGCTCGCTTCTTGGCTTCCATGGCTTTCATCTCGTCAAGATCCGCTCCACGCATTGCGGTGTCGGCGAGGATTGTGACGACGTCCGGCTGAATTTCCAGCATTCCCCCCGATACATAGACAAGCTCTTCTTCCTTCAACGGTGCCTTGATTCGGACCGAACCGGGCTTGATGCGCGTAAGCATGGGCGTATGCTGCGGATAAACACCCACTTCGCCTCCTTCCGCAGGTGCAACAAGGAATTCAGCCGGGCCCGAATAAATTGATTCTTCCGCGCTGACGATATCAACATGAAACACGCCCATTTTAGTTACCATTCACTTTGATTAGCCGGTTCGCTATCCGCGACAGAAATATACGAACAGACATGTTATTAAACAGTCAATTCCTACTGCAGGGTCTTGGCTTTCTCGACCGCTTCGTCAATACTCCCAACCATATAGAAGGCTTGTTCCGGCAGATTGTCATAGTCCCCGGCGACTATGCCCTTGAATCCCTTAATGGTTTCCTTCAAAGGCACATATTTTCCAGGCGACCCGGTAAATACTTCGGCAACGTTGAAGGGCTGGGAAAGAAACCGCTGGATTTTCCGGGCTCTCGCAACCGCAAGTTTATCCTCGGGGGAAAGCTCATCCATGCCCAGAATGGCAATAATGTCACGCAACTCCTTATAACGCTGCAACGTCTGCTGAACCGCTCGCGCGGTATTGTAATGCTCTTCGCCCACCACGAGCGGATCAAGCTGCCGGGATGTCGAATCCAGCGGATCCACTGCCGGATAAATTCCCAGTGAAGCGATATCCCGCGATAGAACGACGGTCGCATCCAGATGGCCAAAAGTCGTTGCAGGTGAAGGATCGGTCAAATCATCCGCTGGCACGTAGACCGCTTGAATGGACGTAATCGAACCAGACTTGGTGGAGGTGATTCGCTCCTGGAGACGTCCCATTTCTTCAGCCAGGGTCGGCTGATATCCCACTGCAGACGGCATCCGGCCAAGCAAGGCCGATACTTCGGTTCCGGCAAGTGTGTAACGATAAATGTTATCCACGAAAAGCAGCACGTCCCGGCCTTCGTCGCGGAAATATTCCGCCATGGTCAGGCCCGTCAATGCCACGCGCAAACGATTGCCGGGCGGCTCATTCATTTGACCGTAAACCAGCGCGACCTTATCCAGGACGTTGGAATCCTTCATTTCGTGATAAAAGTCGTTGCCTTCCCGGGTTCGCTCACCTACACCCGCAAATACCGAATAACCGCTATGCTCGATAGCAATATTGCGGATCAACTCCATCATATTGACGGTCTTGCCAACACCGGCGCCACCAAACAATCCCACCTTGCCGCCCTTGGCAAACGGGCACACCAGGTCGATAACCTTGATGCCTGTTTCCAGCAGTTCCGTAGACGCGGAAAGCTCATCAAAATCCGGCGCTTTCCGGTGAATCGACATCGTTTTTTCTGCATCGACAGGGCCCATCTCGTCGATGGGTCTTCCAAGCACATCCATGATCCTACCCAGAGTCTTGGTGCCCACGGGCACACGGATCTGGTCGCCAGTATTCTTTACCATCATGCCGCGCCGCAGTCCGTCTGACGAGCCAAGCGCAATCGTGCGCACCACGCCGTCTCCCAACTGTTGCTGCACCTCGAGTGTAAGCTCGGACCCCTCGAGCACGAGCGCATCGAAGACCTTCGGCATCCCTTCCCGAGTGAACTCGACGTCAATAACGGCGCCGATACATTGGACAATTTTTCCCTCGTTCATGTCGTTCCTCAAATTCTAAGTAAATGGTTAAACGGCTGCCGCGCCCCCGACGATCTCGGATAGCTCCTTGGTAATGGCAGCCTGACGCGATTTATTATAAATAAGCGTCAGTTCATCGATTACATTGCCGGCATTATCCGACGCTGCTTTCATCGCCACCATCCGTGCCGATTGCTCGGATGCCATATTTTCTGTCACCGCCTGGTAAATGAGCGCCTCGACGTACCTCACCATGATATCGTCGATGACAGGCCGGGCTTCAGGCTCATAAATATAATCCCACACTCCTCGCTGCCCCTTGGGCCCTTCACCCACCTTGAGCCGCTCATCAGAAAGCGGGAGCAACTGTTCCATGACCGGCTCCTGCTTCATGGTATTTACAAAGCGTGTGTAAAAAATGTATACGCGATCGAAGCGGTCCTGCGTGTAACCGTCCAGCAAGACTTTTACTGCTCCAATCAGCTTCTCCAGATCCGGCGTGTCACCCAGACCTGTCACGTGCGAGATGACATTCGCGCCAATCCGGTTCATGAATCCGAAACCTTTATTCCCGATACAGCAAACCTCGATCTGCTCACCCTCCGCTTCCCAGGATTTCATTTTGTTTACAGCCATCCGGAGAACGTTGGTATTGAGCCCACCGCACAGGCCCTTGTCTGAAGTGACCACGACGATCCCGATCCGCTTGACGGTGTCGCGCTCGACGAGAAAGGGATGTCGATACTCAGTGTAAGCCCGGCTCATGTGCGCTGCCACGTTACGAATCTTGTCGCCGTAGGGACGTGCTTTCCTCATGCGCTCCTGTGCCTTTCGCATCTTCGAAGCCGCCACCATCTCCATCGCGCGCGTGATCTTCTGCGTGTTTTTTACGCTCTTGATCTTGTTCCGGATCTCTCTGCTGCCAGCCATAAATTAATACGTTCCATTCTTTTTGAAATCCTGCACCGCGGCATCGAGGTCTTTCTCGGTGGCCGGGTCAAGATCTTTCGTGGTTGCGATCTTGTCCATGATCGCCGAATATTTGCTGCGCATGAAGCTTCTTAGCGCCGATTCGAATGCCAACGCCCGTTTTACCTCGACATCATCAAGATACCCCTTGTTTACCGCAAATAGCGTAAGCGCCATTTCCGGCACGCTCAGAGTGCCGTACTGGGGCTGTTTCATCAACTCGGTGACCATCTTGCCCCGTTCCAGCTGCTTGCGCGTGGCCTCATCCAGATCGGAGGCAAATTGCGCAAAAGCCGCAAGTTCCCGGTATTGCGCCAACGCGAGCCGCACGCCGCCACCGAGTTTCTTGATGACTTTTGTCTGCGCCGCACCACCCACGCGGGAAACAGAAATCCCGGCGTTGATAGCGGGACGGATACCTGCATTGAACAAGTCCGACTCAAGGAAAATCTGTCCGTCAGTAATCGAAATGACGTTGGTCGGGACGAAAGCAGTCACGTCCCCCGCCTGGGTTTCGATCACAGGAAGGGCAGTGAGCGAACCTGTCTTACCCTTGACTGCACCGTTGGTCGCCTTTTCAACATATGCCGCATTGACTCGCGCCGCTCGCTCAAGCAAGCGGGAATGCAGGTAAAAAACATCTCCGGGGTAAGCTTCCCGTCCTGGCGGACGGCGCAGCAACAAGGAGATTTGTCGGTATGCCCACGCCTGCTTCGTCAGATCATCATAAACAATCAACGCGTCCCGGCCTGAATCCCGGAAGTACTCACCCATCGTACAGCCCGAATAAGGCGCTATGAACTGCATTGCTGCCGATTCGGAAGCCGTCGCCGCGACAACGATCGTATATTCCATCGCCCCGTGCTCTTCGAGCTTACGCACCACGTTACTGATGGAGGAAGCTTTCTGCCCGATCGCGACATAGATGCAAGTCATGTTCTCACCCTTCTGATTGATGATCGCATCAATTGCAACAGCAGTTTTTCCGGTCTGGCGGTCACCGATGATCAGCTCTCGCTGACCACGACCGATAGGCACCATCGAATCTATCGATTTCAGCCCGGTCTGGACCGGCTGGTTCACCGATTGGCGCCAAACCACGCCAGGAGCGATTTTCTCGATAGGCTCCGAGCGTTTGCTACCGACTGGGCCTTTGCCGTCGATCGGTTGCCCGAGTGCGTTCACGACACGGCCTATCAGTTCCTCGCCCACCGGCACCTCAAGTATCCTCCCGGTACACTTGACTGTGTCGCCTTCGGTAATATGCTCGTATTCACCCAGAACGACTGCCCCCACTGAATCGCGTTCCAGATTAAGCGCAAGACCATAAGTATTTCCCGGAAACTCCAGCATCTCCCCCTGCATGACATCGGAAAGACCATGGATACGCACAATTCCGTCGGTTACTGAAACAATCGTGCCCTGAGTGCGGATTTCGGACGTACCCCCCAGCCCCTCGATTCTGCTTTTTATCAGCTCACTTATTTCGGATGGATTTAAATGCATTTTTTCAATAACTCCTAGGTTTTCAGCGCGATAGCCATGGCTTCCAGCTTTCCCCGCACGGAAGCATCCAGCACTTCGTCACCAATTTCGACTTTAACACCGCCTATCAATTCGCGATCGACACGCACCTCGGGCTCGATTTTGCGCTTGAATTTATCCTCGAGATCAGCCACCAACTGCTTGAGTTGATCGTCGCTTAAGGGAAAGGCGGAAATAATCTTTGCATCCATCACGCCCTCATACTGGGTCCGCAACTGCTCGAACAACTCGCCCACCTCAGGCAAGATATCGATCCGGCCGTTCTCCGCCAGCAATAAAATAAAGTTGCGGCCCTCGTCACTCAGGCCCGCTCCGCAAATCTCCAGCACCAGTTCGCCTAAACGCTTGGGTGAGATCTTTGGATCGCCAATAAGGGCACGAATGTTACTGTCTGACGCGACTGTTGCAGCTAGTTGCAGCATATCAGACCAAGCCGCCAATTCGCGTTTGGCTTTTGCCAGCTTGAAAACAGCTTCGGCGTAAGGCCTCGCGACAGTACGTGCTTCAGCCATTGCCTAGAGCTCCGCTTTAATCGAAGCAAGGAGATCGGCATGGGCCTTCGCGTCGACTTCACGGCGGAGAATCTTGGATGCCCCGGCAACCGCCAGCTCTGCCACGTGCTGCCGCAATGCTTCCCGAGCGCGAAAAACTTCCTGCTCGACATCTGCCTTGGCGCCAACGAGAATACGGCTGCCCTCCTCCTTCGCCGTATTTTTTGCCTCGTCCACAATCTCCGCAGCACGTTTTTCCGCCTGAGCAATAATATCGGAAGCTCGCTGCTTCGCTTCCCTCACAACATCGCCGGAGCGCTGACTCGCGAGTTCCAGCTCATGCTTGCCCCTCTCCCCTGCTGCCAGGCCATCGGCAATGGTTTTCTGCCTGTTCTCAATCGCGCGCATCAACGGAGGCCACACAAACCTGACCGTAAACCAGATAAATATGGCGAACGCAAATGCCTGAGAAAAAAGCGTGAAGTTGATATTCATGGCTAACCCCTGACGCTTAGCACGCGCATGTTATTTGATGACAGCGAGCAACGGATTGCCAAACGCGAAGAGCATCGCCAACCCGACGCCAATGATGAACGAGGCATCGATCAGACCGAGCAGAAGAAACACTTTGCCTTGCAATGTCGGGATCATTTCCGGCTGACGCGCAGCCCCATCCAAAAAACTGCTGCACATGATACCAATGCCGATACAAGCGCCGGCAGCGCCAAGACCGATCATCAGGCCGATACCAATGCCGGTGTAGGCCTGAATCATTGCCAGGAATTGCAAATTGTCCATCTCGTTTTTCCTCTCGTGGTAGTGAATAGTAACTGGTTAGAGCGCGAACCGGAGTCAGTGCGACTCGTGCGCCATGGACAGATACACGACGGTCAGCATCATGAAAATAAATGCCTGTAGTGTAACGATCAAAATATGGAAAATAGCCCATCCCGCTCCGAGAACGGTGCCGAACAGGGTACCGGACAAACCGGTAGCCGCCCACATTCCGAGCAGCAGAAAAATGATTTCCCCCGCGTAGATATTTCCATACAAACGCAAGGAATGAGAAAGGGGCTTGGAGACATATTCAACAAGGTTGAATAGAATATTGACCGGCCAAAGGATGGGATTCTTGCCGAAAGGGGTGCAAACGAGCTCATGTATCCAGCCACCCAACCCCTTGACCTTCACATTGAAAAAAATCATCAGCAGCCAGACCGAGAGCGCCAGCGCAAAGGTTGTATTCACATCGGCAGTAGGAACGCTCCGCCAGTTGTGCAAGCCTAGTTTTGCATATATCCACGCCATGATGTCGATGGGCAGGAAATCCATCGCGTTCATCATGAACACCCACACAAACACGGTCAGCGCGGCAGGGGCTACAAAGGCGTGCCTATCGCCGTAAAAAGTACTTTTCACCTGCTCGTCGATGAATTCGACCGCCAATTCAACGAATGCCTGCCGCTTGCCCGGCACGCCCGATGTCGCACCCCGCACGACCCACCAAAGAAAGCCGAAGCTGACGAGGCCTGTCAGCACGGCCATCACCAGTGTATCGACATGCAGCGTCCAGAATCCGCCCTCTCCCACCGAAGTGGTCAAATTCGTGAGGTGATGGGCCATGTATGAAGTAGGAGTGACTTCTGAGCCTGATGCCATCTTTTACCTGATCAATGATCCTTATCTGTTTCGAGCAATCTTCGCGTCATCCGTCACAAATAATGCCATTCCAAAAATAATGACGGTAAGCACGAACGTTCCGATAAATCCGACTGCAACTACATCTTTATAAAAGCTCATGACAAGCCACAACAGCGTGACCATGACAAAGACCTTTGCTGCTTCGGCCTTGATTGCCGTTATCAGCACCCCGCCCGCGGTAGAACCGCGATACCGGGAAATAATTGCCGCGAAAGCGGCCGCGGAGATCATGCTGACAACCCCCCCCAGCAAGGCGGACGCGGCGCCATGCAACCCCGAAATCAGGCCAAGAACGAGCACCATTGCCAGAGTGGCGATAAATTGCCATCGCATGACAATGCGTAGAGGTCTATTCCCCATTCAATGCATTTTGGAATGTCAGTTAGAGGCAGCCGCCCAGCACAAGATCGAGCTTGACATTCTGTTCCTGGAAGACCTGATTGCGCTTCGAAGACCTGATTTTATTTCCCTGGCTGGCGATCCTGACAATCACTCTTTTGGATCACCAATAAGACGAAACCGCTACCCATCCGTTTACGTACCCAGTACTGGCTACGTTTAAACAACAGAATTTTAATCTGTCTGAGGTTTTCAGTCAATCGGAAGCGGCTTCACCAAGAAATAAGTGCCGAAAGCGGGACGAGGCGATTGCGTTAATAGCGCGGCGCATACTGAAGGAAGGCGTCCACCTTGCCCCGCACGGGGTTGCTATATATTTCTTCCCAATTTTCTTCCCCAACTGCCCGCAAACGCGCTCGGCGCTGCTCTTACCCATGGGTATCCGGCGACCTGTAAAATTCAACGAAGAAACGAACATGACCTAATGGTTCCACGCTAT
>DASSHJ010000116.1:0-4110 GCA_035692965.1 Nitrosospira sp.
CATATATCATATCTGCATTACCGCCTCTTGCAATTGAATCCTTGCCGATTGAAATCCTTGCCAATTGAAATCCCCGCATATGAAAACTTCAAAACCATGTTTCCCTTTTTGAACCAAAAAGGTGCCCTGCAAGTCTATCCGTGGCGCTGAGTCGCCCTGCTGTATGTCCCAGTACGTGATTCGCAAGAGTAAAGGGGCTTTTACCATGAGAATGCAAGCCGCAGCATCAGGCTGGGATAAAAAGAACCTTTGTACGATATAAATCGGGCCAGCCATTGGTCGAATGCTGCTTTTTTTTGTTATATTGGGCGAGATGTCAGCCTCAACCATGAGGAGGATCGGATGAAGAAGGTTTTGCTCGCATTGGCCTTGGCTTTGTCTCTAGCCTCTACCATTGCTCTGGCAGATGAGGAAACGACTGCTGTAGGGACTCCCGGGGATCCTGCCAAATCGGCGCGGACGATCGAGATAACAATGGTCGATAACCGTTTCAATCCTTCGGAAGTAAAAGTGAAGGAAGGTGAAACGATAAAATTCCTGCTCAAGAATTCCGGCAGGAAAAAACATGAGATGATGATTGGTACGGCTGAAGAAATAGATAAGCACGGCAGGAGCATGAAAAAAAACCCGGACGCGGAGCATCACGATGAGCCGAACATGATCACCGTCGAACCGGGCAAGACGCGGGAGCTGGTATGGCAATTCACCAAGGCTGGAACAGTCGACTTTGCCTGTCCGCTCCCAGGACACTTCAAAGGTATGAATTTTCCTGGAATGAAAGGAACCATTAAAGTAGAGCCCAAATGAAAATATCTCCTTACTCTTTACTAGCACGGTCAATTCTCGTTGGTATGCTCTCACGCGGTGTCATCGCCGCCCATGCTTCAGCAACAGTCGAGGTCTACAAGAGCTCGACCTGCAAGTGTTGCGCGAAGTGGGTGGATCATATGCGTGCAAACGGCTTCACCGTAAACACTCATGATGTCGGAAACAAGGAAGCGCGGGAACGCGCGGGAATATCGACCAGCCTGGGCTCCTGCCACACTGCCCTGGTCGACGGTTATGCCGTTGAAGGGCATGTGCCTGCGGATGATATCAAGCGTTTGCTGCGGGAGCGTCCGCGAGCGATCGGCCTCACCGCACCCGGCATGCCGCACGGTTCTCCCGGAATGGAAGGCGCGCGCAGCGATCCTTACGATGTGCTTCTCATCGACAAGCAGGGAGATACGAAAGTTTATAGCCGCCATCTTCCCTCTGATCCGAAAGCATCCGTCATGAGGCTGAAGTGAGGACTATTCCTATCAACACTATCCATGCGCATCCATTGGAAAAGCAGACAAGGATCGTAATTGTTTTCTTGAGCATGAGGCGCTCCGTGAAGGGCTCCAGGCTGTGAACATCCGCTGTTTTTTACTGCTCGCTCTTGTAACGGGATTTACCGCAGCCTGCGGCGAATCGAAGCCCCCAGCGGCGTCTGGCTCGCCCGCTGCCCCCGCTGCCAAACCGGAATCACCCGCTGGCAAGGAAGTCTCTCCGCCTGCGGCTGAATCAGCCAAGGCCACTGTCGAGCCCAGTTCTCCGGCAGCAGCTGCGGCAGCACCAAAGAACCTGGCAGCACGAAAGCTGGATCCAGAAAAGATCAAGCGCGGCGAGGCCGTTTACCTCAAAAATTGCGCGAGTTGCCACGGGCCAAATGGCGAAGGCACTCCTGGCTGGCGCACTCCTGGAGCCGATGGTCGCTATCCGCCGCCACCGCTCGATGGCAGTGCTCATGCCTGGCATCATTCAACCGATACGCTTGAGGAAATGATCAGAAAAGGCAGTCCAGGTGGAGCCGGAGGCATGCCCGCCTGGGACGGCAAGCTGACGAATCAGGAAATCGCTGACGTGATCGTCTGGATCAAATCGCTGTGGCCGGACGATGTTTATGAAGTGTGGTACAAGGAAATAGAGCACAAGCCGGAACCCAAACAGCAATAACCGGCCGGGCGAGGCTGGCACGTGGAGTTGTCTCCTCTCCCCCATGTGACCGTTTCCGCCCTCCTCCGCTTTCCATCGAATGCAGAGGAGTGATGCGGCCCATCTCTGAATTACTGAATCTCTTTTTTACCCGAGGCGCGTGCCGGAAGCTTCTCGCGAATACGAGCGGCTTTGCCGGAGCGATCACGCAGGTAATAAAGTTTGGCGCGGCGCACAGCACCCCGGCGCTTGATCTCGATGCTAGAAATAAGCGGAGAATAGGACTGGAAGGTTCGCTCCACGCCCTCTCCACTGGATATCTTCCGTACCGTGAAAGCCGAGTTGAGCCCGCGATTCCGCCGGGCGATCACGACTCCTTCATAAGCCTGGATCCGGGTACGGTCACCTTCAACAACCTTGACGTTGACGACGACCGTATCTCCTGGAGAAAAATCCGGGATTGTCTTGCCAAGCCGGCTTATTTCTTCGTTCTCGAGCTGTTCAATCAAATTCATTGCGACTCCTTCCCATGATTCTTACCTGTTTATCTGTATTTCGGTCTTCAGTTGCCTTCTTCCGAATTTCCCGAATTTGACTCGATACGGCAGTTTTTCTTGAATTCTTCCAGCAATGCGCGCTCTTCGTTTGTGAGCCCGCGTTCCACTTTTTTTGCCAGCAAGTCGGGCCGCCGCAGCCACGTCCGGCCCAGCGATTGCTGCAAACGCCAGCGCCTGATGCTTGCATGATTGCCCGACCTTAAAATTTCGGGGACCTTGCTTTCGGAATAAACCTCGGGCCGGGTGTAATGTGGATAATCGAGCAGTCCTTCAACAAAAGACTCCTGGTTGGCGGATTCGGAATCACCCAAAACGCCCGGCATTTGCCGTACGATACAATCTATCAGTACCATTGCAGCCAGTTCGCCACCGGAAAGCACGTAGTCGCCGATGGAAACTTCGTCGTCTACTTGCCGTGCAATGAGCCGTTCGTCCACTCCTTCATATCGTCCGGCAAGAAGCACCAAGGCTGGCTCTTCGAGAAACTCCATAACCACACTGTGATTCAGGAGCCTTCCCTGCGGTGAAAGATAGACGACACGGGTCCTGCTCGTGCCCCTGGCTGTCTGCCTGTCCCTCGCCGCAGCGATGGCTTTCTCCAATGGCTGCGCCAGCATCAGCATCCCCGGCCCTCCACCGTAAGGACGATCGTCGATGGTGCGATAATTGTCCTCGGTAAAGTCGCGCGGATTCCAGGCGTGCAGCTCGTAAATTCCGTTCGCCTTCGCGCGGCCGGTTATCCCAAATTTTGTAACTGCATCGAACATTTCGGGAAACAGCGTAACAACGTCGATCAGATGTGTCACGCTAATAGTCCAGACCCCAATCGACCGTAATTCGCGCGGCAACCTGGTCAACCCTCACAATAACCTGGCTGATGAACGGGATGAGTCTTTCCCGTTTGCTTTCTTTCAGGTACTGCACCTGAAGCACATCGTTTGCGCCGGTCTTCAGCAATCCAGCCACCTTGCCCAGCGATTCGCCCTGAAGATTGACGACTTCGAGCCCGATGAGATCGGACCAGTAATAACCTTGCTCGCCGTTCCGGGAAAGGACAGGAAGTTGACTCCGGGGAACCGCAACATCAAGGCCTTTCAAGGACTCGGCCCGGTTCCTGTCGGTATGCTGTTCAAGCGAGGCGATCAATGCATTTCCGTGAACGGCACACTCATTGACTTTAACTTTCTCCCAGCCGCCGCTTTCTCTACCCAACCACCAGGTCGGATAATCCGCCAGAGTGTCTACATACTCGGTATAAGGAACAACCCTGATCCAGCCCAATATACCGTAGGGGCCCGCCACGCGCCCCATTACCACCATGGGTTCAGCTTGGCTGGGCTGAGCTTCCTGCGTCTTTATGTGTTGCATTGAACCGCCTGACCAGCTTTGTCACGGTGTCGGAGAGCTGCGCGCCATGCGACTGCCAAAATGTGACACGGTCGAGCTGGATTCGCAGGCCTTCTTCGCCTTCCGCCGCACGGGGGTTGTAAAAGCCCACGCGTTCGATGAACTTGCCATCGCGGCGATCGCGTGAATCCGCTACAACCATGTTAAAAAACGGGCGTTTCTTGGCGCCGCCTCGCGCCAATCGAAT
>DASSHJ010000117.1:0-4443 GCA_035692965.1 Nitrosospira sp.
GTCATGGTCATCGTGGCGGCGGGTATGGCTCGCGTGAGCGGTCCGGATACAGCGGCGATCAATCTAGCCGATCCGGCTATGCCAGGGAATCCATGTCAGGCTATAACGAATATGGCACCCGAACCGGAGACAACGAGTTGCAGCACATGAAGCCAATGGGGCAGTAGCGCTAGAGCGCCATGAGGGGGCCGCGAAGCGGTCATGTAGCTGAAGGGGATGTCGCCCTGATAAAGGGTGAGATGAAGGGAATCTCATTATCGGTTGCATCTTTATGCACAGGATCACTGCTTCGCCCTTCGCGGCTGCATCCTGGAGCACAGCGTGAGGCTCTCGTGAGTGTAGGTACCAGAGTGTAGTCGGAAACCAGCGAATCCGGCGGACAACAAAGGGATACGCAGCCCGGTCTCCTAAATGCAGCTACTTTTCGCCCTCCCTCCCTCCTTGAGGGAGAGAGGGTGAATTCCGACTTCCTGCTCCTTAATCTAACTTCGGTAGCTTGCGTTGATTCTCACGTAGTCATACGACAAATCGCAGGTCCAGACCGTAGTGGAAGATTCGCCGCGGTCGAGCAAAACCCGGATAGCGATTTCCGATTGCTTCATCACATTCTGCCCGTCCTCTTCCCGGTAACCTCTGGCCCTGCCGCCATTCTCCGCAACCAGGACGTCATTCAGGTACAGGCATATCTTGTTAACATCAAGCTCCTCCAGCCCAGCATTGCCGATTGCTGCGAGAATGCGGCCCAGATTGGGATCCGACGCGAAAAACGCAGTTTTTACCAAAGGTGACTGAGCAATGGCATAAGCAGTTCGAGTGCACTCATCGATCGTCTTGCCCCCCTCGATTTTTACCGTAATAAACTTCGTTGCGCCTTCCCCATCCCGTACGATGGCTTGCGCCAGGAATGCTGCAACATCTGTTACAGCGTCCCGCAGCAGGTCGAATGCTTCGCCAGTGTTGTCAACCAGAGGTTCATTGCCCGCACTACCGGTGCTTATCAACATGAAGGCGTCATTCGTGGAGGTATCGCCATCCACGGTGATCCTGTTAAAAGAGTTTGCAGCGGCGTACCGGAGGATTTCATCCAGAAGAGACTGGGTCACTGCAGCATCCGTGGCGATATAACCCAGCATTGTCGCCATGTTGGGGCGGATCATGCCCGAACCTTTCGCAATTCCCGTCACCGTCACGGTGATGCCGTTGAACTGGATCTGCTGCGACACCCCCTTTGGTACCGTATCGGTGGTCATGATAGCCTGTGATGCAGCAAACCAGTTGTTGGCTCTAAGGTCTACCAAGGCAGCGGGTAGGCCAGCTATTATTTTTTCTACAGGCAACGGTTCCATGATCACCCCAGTGGAAAACGGCAGAACCTGCTGGTCATTGCAACCGAACAGGCGGGCCAGCTCCGCGCACACCTTTCTGGCGTGGATGACCCCTTCTGCGCCGGTGCCGGCGTTTGCGTTACCTGTATTGATGACTAGTGCGCGGATAGGATGATCCGGATTCTGTTCAGAAAGATATTCCTTCGCGACTATCACTGGCGCTGCACAAAACCTGTTTTGGGTAAAGATCCCCGAAACCCTCGCCGATTTGCTCAGCTCGATGACGAGCAAGTCCTTGCGGTCGGCTTTTCTGATACCTGCTTCCGCGATTCCGAGCGACACGCCTTCGATCGGTAATAACTGCTCCGGTTTAGGTGGCTCCAAGTTGACTGGCATAAGGAAATATTGATGTTATTGACCTGGACTATTCTCAATCGGAGTAACGGTGATATTATTTCCTCCACCTTGCCTCCGTTTTGGGAGCTCATCCTAACTCATCCTTGGGTTTTGCCTCCACATTTTTATCAAAAACAGATTTCAGCAGGAGCCAGGAAGTAAATTCATGAATTGCGACAAAGAACTGGATGTGCGGGGTCTGACTTGTCCCTTGCCCATTTTACGTACCAAAAAATCCCTGATTGATATGACGACCGGGCAGGTCCTGAAAATCATCGCCACTGATCCCGGTTCCGTGATTGATTTTCAGGTGTTTGCCGATCAGACGGGTAATGAATTGCTGTCGTTGTCGGAGACAGCTGGGGAGTTTCTGTTCTATATGAAGAAGAGATAAAGAGATAAGAGAGGAAACAAATTATCTTATCCAGCTTGCTTTCGATCTCCTGATCCCTCAATACTTGGGCACTTGCCGGGGGGTTCTAGGTAATATCTATTTCCGGTGGAAATCTCCGTGCCTCGTCTTCCAACATTACAGGAATCCCGTCCTTTATCGGAAAAGCCAGCCGATCGGCTTTACAAATGAGCTCATTCTCGGATTTTTTATAGAGCAAGGGCCCCTTGCATAGCGGGCACACCAGAATATCGAGCAATCTTGCGTCCATGACGTGCATACCTTGAGTTGTGGATTCGTTGAACACTGCCGGGCCAATTCTAAGCTGACTCGGCCCCTGGCCTCGAAATGCGATTTTTCGTTCAGTCATCGCTCGGGGGAGCCCTTATGCCGGATTTTCTGTACTGAAAGTAACGTGATTGTAACCGGCCTGTCGGGCAGCTTCCATCACGCGTATGACCGACTGGTGGGTCGCCTCGGCATCTGCGTGAATGACAATCACCGGATCGGAACGATTCCCCGCGGCTTCGCGTAACGCCTTGCTGAGCGATTCGCTCCCTGTATGTTTGACCGTTACTCCGTTGATGAGATAGCTTCCCGTCGCGGTTATGCCAACATCTATAGCATTCGTTTGCTCGGCAGGCTTTTCTGAGGCAGCCTCCGGCAGGTTGATTTCCAGTTCGGAAAATTTGGAGTAGGTGGTCGTAATCATTAGGAAGATTAGGATGACCAGCAATACGTCGATCATCGGAACCAGATTTATTTCAGGATCTTCTTTTTGTCTCCCGCGCTGGAAATTCATGCTGTCCCGGCAGGATCAATCCTGCCTTTCTCCATGAACGATTTCCACAAGTTTCAATGCCTGGAGTTCCATTTCTATGATCAGCGCGTCAACTTTTCCATGAAAATACCGGTAAAAAATCATGCTTGGTATCGCTACCAAGATACCGAAGGCGGCATTGTAGAGTGCAACTGAAATTCCATGGGCTAGCTGGGCGGGATTGCTGCTGCCGGGCGAGTTCGTGCCGAAAATTTCTATCATTCCGACCAGCGTTCCAAAGAGACCCATGAGCGGACTCAAGGAGGCGATCGTCCCGAGCGTATTGAGGTAGCGTTCAAGATTATGAGCCACTGCACGGCCAGCTTCTTCGATGGATTCCTTCATGATTTCCCGAGTGCTCTTGTCGTTCTTCAGGCCGGCAGCAAGGATCTGGCCCAGTGGGGAGTGTTTTCGCAGGCCGGCGAGCATGTCCTCGCTCACCCCGTTTTTCCGGTATTCCTGCAGGACCTTCGGTAGCAGATCGCGGGGAGTGACGGCGCTCAGGCGCAGGGCCCAGAGGCGCTCGACGATAATGGCCAGCGCAACGATCGAAGCGAAAATAATCGGCCAGATCGGCCAGCCGGCTGCTTGAATTAATGCGAACACGCCATTTCCCGAGGTTCCTCAGCAACCGCTGTCATAAATAGAGCCGTAATTTAGCGTGCTTGCGCGATTTCATCAATAACAGCATCGCTTTTGCCGAATTGGCCGGGTGTGCCTGCTTGAGGACAGGTCGTTTTGAAAGGCTGATTGGGTCCGTTGTAGAGTAGAATTTGACAATGAATTTGATCATGGAAATGCAGATCGCAAGGGGGGCCCTGAGCGTGAGCGATCTGAATCGCTGCGCGAAAGAGCTTCTTGAAAGCTCATTCCCATTATTGTGGGTGAGCGGAGAGATATCGAACCTTCGGTGTTACGATTCCGGGCACTGGTATTTTTCTCTTAAAGATGCTGGCTCGCAGGTTCGCTGTGTCATGTTTCGTGACAGGAACCAGTACGTTGATTGGGAGCCTCGCGACGGCATGCAGGTGGATGTGCGCGCCCTGGTCACTTTATACCAGGCGCGCGGAGACTTCCAGCTCAATGTGGAGGCTGTCCGGCGCTCAGGGATGGGTAGCCTGTTCGAAGCTTTCGAGCAACTCAAGCAAAAACTGGGTAAGGAGGGATTGTTCGACCCGGATCGGAAAAAGAAACTACCAGCTTTTCCAAGGCAGATCGGAATTGTTACCTCGCCCGCCGGTGCTGCGTTGTATGACGTTCTGTCGACATTGAGGCGGCGTATGCCCTCCATTCCCGTAGTCGTATATCCAACCCCGGTACAGGGCGCGGGGGCCGGAGCAAAACTGGCAGAGGCTATCCAGAAGGCTGCAAGCCGCGATGAGTGCGACGTCCTGATTTTATGCAGGGGTGGCGGAAGCATTGAAGATTTGTGGGCATTTAACGAGGAGATCGTGGCTCGCGCGATTGCCTGCTGCCCGATGACGATCGTGAGTGGAGTGGGGCATGAAACC
>DASSHJ010000118.1:0-31669 GCA_035692965.1 Nitrosospira sp.
AGGCAGGGACGTATATGTTTGAGGAAGAATCGGTGGCTACAGGATCCGCCGAAGCCAGAAGCCTGCAAGAGTGATCAGCATCAGCCCGGGAAAAAGCGCGACAATAGCCGGATTCACGTGCAGCAGCAATCCCGCGTTGCCTACGATCTGATCAAACAGATAAACACTCATGCCCAGCATTGACGCAAGAATAAGCCTGTTGGCAAGTCCCGCGCGAACCGAGCCAAACACGAACGGGATGGAAAGCAACAGCATCGCCAGGGCAGTCAGGGCACCACCCGCCTTCCGCCACAATGCAAGTGCATACGCATCTGCTTCCTGGCCCGTAGACTGCAAAAAACGCACATGCTGAAACAGTTCGAACGGCGAAAGACTTTCGGGCGCCTTGGTGAGGGTGGAGATATCGTCCGAGCTCAGAAAGGACTCCCACTTCATCGAGCTTGCGCTTCTGGACTCAATCCGATTCCCGACAAACGTCTTGGTCACCACGTCGCTGAGCTCCCACACGTCCTTGCCAATGAAATCGGCGTATTTGGCGTATGTGAAACTTTTAAGAAACCCGTTTTCGTCAAAATGCATTATCTCGATATCGACCGCCCTGCTTCCATGCAGCATCTCGCCTATCCGCAAAATGTTCCGTTCGTCACGCGTCCAGATTCCTAAACCTTTGCCCAGCGCAGCGCTTTTTTCAAGCGCGACAGCGCGGTTCGAAACAGCCTGTTGCTGGAGCTGCGGTGCAATAAACTGATCCAGAAGCACATCAGTGAATAACAGGCCAAGTCCCACTGCAAGTGGAGCCAGGCTGATCTGAATAGGCGATATGCCTGCTGCGCGCATCACGGTAAGCTCTGATCCCGCAGCAAGCCTGCCCAACGCAATCACGTTTCCCATCAAGGCAATGAATGGCGCGAGCTGGATGAATCTTCTTGGCAGCAAAAGAGCTGTATAAAGAAATGCATCCTTGACCTGAAAAGTCCCTTTTCCAACGTCATCGAGCTGATCAAGCAAATCCAGAAATGCAAACAACGGCAACAATATCGCGGTAGCGATGGCTAGACCGATCAGTACCTGGAGAATCAGATACCTGTATATCGTTGTCATCGCCCCAGGAACCGCTTCCATGGAAGTGGCGCTAAAGACATCACGGCAAGGATGAGCATCAAGGCATATAGCCACCACACGCCCGGCAGTCGGCCGATTGTTCCCTGCTCCACCCAGGTTTGCGCGAGGCCGCTCAGGATATAGTAGATTGCGAAAACCAGAGCCGCGGCGAATATCTTTTTTTCGCCTTTTTCCTTGCGGGGAGGGGAGCGGCTGAAAGGCACCGCGATAAGAGCGAGCAAGATTGTGGCAAGAGGACGCGAGATCCGCCATTGCAGCTCGGCAATGTCTTTCGGTCTATCAGAACCTATCAATGCGGAGGTAGGAGCGGCCTTGCGTCTATGATATTGGGCATTGCCGCTATCCGTGAAATAGGCCAATTTTTCAAACTGCACCACCGTGTCTTTTGTGCCGCCCCGCGCGAGTCGGTATACGAATCCGTCCGATAAATCCACCTGTGGACGCTGACCCTCGGCTGGCTCCTTCTGGCGAGCTTCCTTGGCGAATATGATTTCGCTGATGCCGTCTTTCCTGATGTAGTGAAATACATCGTTCATCTGCTTCCCTGAATCATCCTTTGACCCGATATAGATGACCCTGCCCTTGCGTTCGCTCCCGTAAAATCTTCCGGCCTGGAAGCGATCGGTGTTCAGCTCCGCCTCTGCCTGTGCATTCAGGATGTAGCTTTCCGCATACGCCCAGGGACGAAGGAAAATTGAAATGACGCCACTGGCGATACCGGTCGGTATCGCCACCAGCAATACCGCATAGATGATCCGGCGTTCACTTACGCCAGCGGAACGAAGCACGGCGATTTCCTGATCCCTGTGCAAACGGCCAAGCCCCATGACGACAGCAACATATAAGGATATTGGCATCAGGACTTCGAGCGCGATCAAGACCCGCAGCAGGATGAGCTTGACCATCGGCAGAATGCCAAGGGATTCTGTCACCCCCCCTGCCAAAAGCGATGCGCTGATGAAACTCCCGTACAAGATCGCGAGAATGGCGACTACTACCGAAAACGGCAGCAGCAGTTCATGCGTAATATATCGCTCGATTATCTTCACAGGCTTGCGCTATGAATCCAGGTTTCCCGCGCGGCTCAGCTGGTACCCTGGCTCACTCTTGAACGCGGGTATCACTATTGAGCACGGTTTCCACGAGCCGCAAGTCTTCAACTTTGTCGACATCGACGCCAGCTTGCGGGAAAGGCAGAAACACGGGCAAGACTCTTATACCGGTCTTCGCTGAGACTGCTCGAAGCCCGCGATTGATCGTCAGCAACCCGAACAGGTAGGAAATGACAAGCAAGGGGCCGAACACTTGCCCGATCAGCAACCAGGGTCGCTTGCGCAAATCCTCTGCCCGTTGCCAGAACGAAACCAGACCGCGGCCCCGTTGGTTAAGAAACGCATAGAGATTGCATCCGCAGAATCCGCCGTCACGCAACCGGATCACAGTCCGCTTCGTGCCGGGAAATGCTGCCATTACGTCTTCGTGTTTGACAACGCCCACGGCCGCGTCTGCGCCGCCCGCTTGTGCATTCGATAAAAAATGCCGCACGATGGATGGCGTCAGTAATGCGTGATCGGCGGTCGTCAGCAGAACAGGAGCGTCCCTGTCGATTCCCGATAGGGCGCTGTTCGCGCTGCGGCTTGGGGAATTCAGATTTGGCACCCAGGTTACACGCCCGCTCTGGATGCGTTCGAGCAGCGGCTGACAGTCCGAAAGCGCGTGTTCCGGCGGACCGCATATTATTATTTTGCTTACTACGCCGCTGGCTTCCAGGGCGTCGAGAACACGGATAATCATCGGGATACCACCAACGGGAGCAATTGCTTTACACGCCACCCCGGCCATCCTTGCGATAGGGTCGCCCGCGGCGCGATCGGCTGCGAGCACTACAGCCGTAAAGGGGCCCTTTTGGCTCATGAGAGATAATTGCTCAAAGACTTTTTCCAAAGATGCGATAGCGCTTGTACTCCGTGCAGCCTATGCCTTCAAGCATTCTTCGCATGGGTTTGTTGTCCTCCAGGATCCAGGACAGCTCCACCGCCCGAATACCCCAGGCCCGTCCTGTTTCCCTCAACGCATCGATGACGAGAAAGGCAAGCGCCGCGCCGAGCGGCGTCGATTGAAACTGTTTGCGCACGCCCATAAGAGGTATGCGTGCAGTATGAACGCTTCTGGATCGCAGCCGACTGACCAGTCGGCGCCATCCGAAAGGAAACAGCTTCCCGTCCATCTCGGAAAAAATTTCGTTGAGATTAGGCAGTCCTACCATAAACGCTGCCGGCGTTCCATCCACCTCTGCAATAGCGATTGCTTCATCCGGTACGAGCATACGAAGACTGTTTCCCAGTTCCGCGAATTCTTCCCGGGTAAAGGGAACAAAACCCCAGTTATTGGACCAGGCATCGTTGAATATGTCGCGCAACAGTTCCATCTCATCGCTAAACCGGGCCCGGTTCAACACTCGCAATCGTATCGGCCCTGAAAACCTTTCCACCAATGCACTCATGAAGCGCGGCACTTCAAAATCCACGTTCACCCAGTACGCCAGCAAATCCTTTAACGGGCGATAGCCCTGCTCTTCGAGCAAAGGTCCGTACCATCTCGGGGAATGAGGCATCATGACGACAGGAGGCGTGTCAAACCCGTCCACCAGGATGCCGCACTCCTGGTTGATTGATAAATTGAACGGTCCGCTTATCTGTTTTGCGCCTCGGGTTGTCAGCCATTCTTCCGCCGTCTTCGTCAGTGCCGCGAAGACTTCGTCACTTTCGATGCCCTCTAGCAGACCGAAGTGCCCTGTATCAGATCCGTAACGTTCCCGGTGCAAATGGTCAATTTGCGCACTGATTCTTCCTACCGGTTGAGTATCCCGATACGCGACCCAGGCTTGCCATTCACCATGTTTGAAAAATGGGTTGAACCTGGAAAAATGCAAACGCCTTTCCAGCCGCAATGGCGGCACCCACAGAGGATCATCTGCATAAATGCGCCATGGCACTTCAATAAAAACCCCCATTTCACGAAGGCTTTTAACAGGACGGACGACAATGCCCGCTGTGGCCGGAACAGGCCTTTCGTTCATGATGAGGGGAATCGCCGCAATGCGGTTGATATAAAGAGTTATTGGCTACCAGGCCTGGCTGCTTTTTGCAAAAACACAGCGGGCAGCGGCGTCAGTAAAACCATTCCACGAACGGCATTTCCAATATTCGTGCCGGTTTCAATTCTCAGGAAGGAATGTCGAACCCGAAAGTGACAACTCGGTGGTATGCTGATCACGTGTGATATTATAATTGGTTTTAGGACAGAGTGGATTTTGGGGGTCGCCGAATAAATCATGGGTGCAGCGCGAGAGCGGGGAGCGGTAATGCCATTCCCCACCGTTTGATTTGATTGGCCCTGATTGACCCCTTGCCCTTACCCACTTGCCACTACCACTTACCTCTCGTAAAAACAGTTAAAAACTCTATGAAAGATTCTGTCTTTGTCACGTCGGAAAAAGGTTGATTATCAATGGGAGCTCCCGAATATAACCTGCTGTTGGCACTCGCCCTCATCCCTGTCGTCATATGGCTGCAAGTATGGATAAGGAACCGCCGTCACTCGCGTCGAAATGAAACCGGTCACCAGGAATTTGATGGTCTTGGCGCCACCCTCTTATCCGCGCTTATCGAAGGAGCAGCTGTGGTTTTCAGCCTGATCCTCATCATCTGGATCATGGGAGGCGTTTTAAGATATTTCTTCCCGATGATATTTAATGCAAAGTGATATCAGGAATTCCGCATTGCTTTTCTCGGGCATGCCGTGTTCCCGACCGCCTTTACGCCTTCCCAGCTCCGGGGAAACTTGTTCCAGCGTGGATGACCAGCCACCAGCGCGAAACGTACCCCGGAACGTACTGATCTCCTTGCTGTTTCCAACCATCTTTGTTACCAAATACTGGCCTTCTATGCGAGTTGTAGTCACAGGAATCGGAATTGTATCGCCGATTGGAACTGGAACCGATGAATTCTGGACCTCGGCGGTACAGGGTGTAAGTGGAATCAAGAAAATCTCAAGTTTTGACGCGTCCCATTTGCGATCGCAGGTGGCGGGAGAAGTCAAGGGATTCGATCCTGCCTCCTTTCTTTCTCCCAAATATATCGAACAAACCGACCGCTTTACCCAACTGGCGTTGCTCGCTGCACGAGAGGCCCTGGAAGACGCCGAGTCCCTTGATGCTTACGCACCGCAGCGCGTAGCTGTAAGCATCGGTTCGGGGATGGGCGGTTTTGGCACATTCGAATCTTCTGCTCTCCGCAAATTTCGAAATCAGCCCGTGCCCCCGTTTACGGTTCCTAGAATAATGGCAAATTCGGCAGCGGCCTGGATTGCAATCAAGCACGGATTTAAAGGAGTAAACCTGACGTGCAGCACTGCATGCTCTTCCGGAGCGAACGCGATTGGCATGGCGCTCGATCTCCTGCGTTCTGGACGGGCCGATGCAGTCATAGCCGGTGGGGCAGAGGCCTGCGTGCTTCCATTGACGATTAATAGCTTTGAAATATTACATGCGTTGACGACAAGCTCGAACAGTAACCCGGAAAAAGCCTCGCAGCCTTTCGCGAAAGGCCGGGCGGGTTTTGTAATGTCCGAGGGTGCAGGCATTCTGGTGCTGGAAAGAGAAGAGAACGCCAGAAACCGCGGTGCAAAAACGTATGCGCGGCTGGCGGGCTTCGGGCAAGCGTGCGACGCGGCGCACATCGTCATGCCGGACATCAAGGGTCAGGTCGCAGCAATGCGTGGGGCAATCGAAGACGCCGGTCTGGAACCGGAATCGGTCGATTACATCAACGCGCACGCGACCTCGACGCCGCTTGGCGATATTGTTGAAACTCGGGCCATTAAAGACCTTTTTGGCAAGCGAGCGAGCGATATCGCCATCAGCGCGACGAAGTCGATGGTGGGACATTCAATCGGCGCCTCGGCGGCTATCGGCAGCGTCGCCACCATCATGTCGCTCCATACCGGGACCGTTCATCCTACTATTAATCTCGATCAGGCTGATCCTGAGTGTGATCTCGACTACACCCCCCACGAGGCGCAGCAGAAAAACCCCCGGGTTGGCTTGTGTAATGCTTTTGGGTTCGGGGGCAATAACGCAAGCATTCTTTTCACCACCCTTCAATGAAGGATGAAGCCAGACGATGGAAACAGCAGATATTGAAGCAAAGGTTATTCAGTTCATTGCTACAAAGGTAGAAAATCTTGATGCGTCCAAGATTAACAGGTCTTCTAAATTTGAAGAGCTGGGCCTTGATTCAATGGACACCATTCAACTCTTGTTCGACGCTGAAGATGCTTTCGGGATGAGCTTCGATAGCGAGGAAGCAAAAGGATTCAGCTCAGTAGGAGATATCGTCTCCTATATAGAGAAGCATCAGGCATCCGCAGCCTCGTAAATGGGCGAAGGTCGGGCAAAGGCGGAGCATTCAAGCGCTCCGGAAGGTAACCCACTACTTTGCACGAACGGTTCTTTTTGACGAGGGAATCTTCGGTTTCGCTCTGGGCGGCTGCGGCTCACCCGCTGTTTCTGTTGCGTTCCTTCTTGGTTTTGGTTCCTTTGGCTCAAACTCGAAGCCTATCTTGCCATCAGGGCCTGCGACAAGGTAAGCGGAAAATGGCCGCCCTTTCTTCGACATGAATTTTGTCAGGAGGTCGGTTTTTCCGGTTTGTAACAGCTTTATAACCTCCTCCCGCTCAAGCGGACGCTTAAGTATTATCTTGCCTATTTTAAAATTGCAGGAACGCTCCGCCCCGGTAGATTTTTCGCACGTATAGCTCATACCAAGGTCAAATACCCGGTTCCCGCAGCGGGGACACTGGCCAAGCGATTCCAGCCCCGAGAAATCAATCTGGGCCGCATCATCCTCAGCGTCCCCGCCGAAGTCAAATTTCATCTCGAACTCGTCGGTTAATTTGATGCTCGCGTTGAAGAGCCGGCCGGTTTTGCTGCGAAAACCCTGGAGCGGCCCGATTTCCCGCTGAGTGATCAGCTGTTCCATCTCCCCCGTGTCGAATTGCCGCCCGGCAAGAATCTTCCATAATCCGAAATCGCAGTTTTGGCACTGGAATTTCTTGTATGTCTCCTGCACTATTCCGCCACATTTCGGACATGGGGATTTCAGGGTCGAAAAATTGCCGCTTATCGTTTCGCCTCGATAGCTTTTCGCCTGCTCCACGATATGGCTCGTCATGCCGGCGATTTCTTTCATGAATTGATCGCGCTGGAGTTTTCGCTGCTCGATCTGACGCAGCTTGAATTCCCAGTCGCCGGTCAGCTCTGGCGATGTGAGTTCAGGAACCTTGAGTCCCTTCAAAAGGGTAATAAGTGAGAAGGCCTTGGCAGTAGGCTGCAATTCACGTCCCACCCGCTCCAGGTAATGTTCTGATAGGAGTCCTTCGATAATTGAGGCACGGGTGGCGGGCGTACCGAGTCCCTTTGCACTCATCGCGGTACGAAGCTCTTCGTCTTCAACCAGTTTTCCTGCGCTTTCCATCGCTGAAAGCAAGGTCGCCTCTGTGAATCGCGCGGGGGGGCGGGTGTGGCTAGCAATTATTTTTACTTCTTCGGCAAGCACTTTCTCATCTGGAGCAACCTTGATGAGTGTCGTATCTCCGGCTCCATTGGTTAGCGCCTCTTTCCCGTAAACCGCTTGCCAGCCAGGATTGATGAGAATTTTGCCTTCAGTTTTGAAAGGCTCATCCTCAACCCTGGTGATGCGTGTTGTGACCATGAATTCGGCGGAGGGAAAGAAAATCGCCAGAAAGCGCTTCGTGACGAGGTCATACAGCTTGGCTTCGGCCTCGCTCAATCCTTTCGGACGAAGCGTGGTTGGGATAATGGCGAAATGATCCGATATTTTCGCGTTATTGAATATCCGTTTGTTGGGCTTGACCCACCCCATCTTAAGAATCTGCTTTGCAAACACGCCATAACTGGAGCCGTCGAGAGAGTCCAGAATGTCGGTGACCGTGCCGGCGTAGTCTTCGGGCAATGCCCGCGAGTCCGTACGAGGATAAGTCAATGCCTTGTGCCTTTCGTACAAGGCTTGAGCAAGTGCAAGCGTCGTTTTGGCCGAAAAACCAAAGCGCCCATTCGCATCGCGCTGTAAAGCAGTAAGATCGTAAAGCAAAGGACACGTTTCTGTCGCTGGTTTGCTTTCATCGCTCACCGTTCCCGGTTTGTTCTCGCACTTGTCCCGGAGAAACCCTGCTTTTTCAATGTCCCATAAGCGCTCGGCTTTCTGCTCAGAATCCTTTTTGTCTTTCGAAAAACGCTCATCAAACCAGCGTCCGGTGTATTTTCCGGCGCTGGCGGCAAATGTTGCATGCACTTCCCAATAGTCGCGCGAGGTAAAATTCTTGATCGCTTCTTCCCGCTCGATAAGAATCGCCAAGGTCGGAGTCTGCACCCGGCCCACGGTGGTTTTATAGAATCCGCCCTCCTGCGAATTGAAGGCCGTCATGGCGCGCGTACCGTTAATACCGACGAGCCAGTCCGCCTCGGATCGGCTCACAGCCGCCTCTGCAAGCGGCTGAACAGCTGCAGAATCAAGCAATTTTGTGAATCCGTCTCGGATCGAAGCAGGCGTCATCGATTGCAGCCAGAGTCTTTTTATCGGCTTTTTAGTACCGACGTGGCGCACGATGTTCTGAAAGATCAACTCCCCTTCCCGGCCCGCGTCACAAGCATTGATGATGGCCTCCACGTCCTTTCGCTTGATGAGCTTCGTTAAGAGCTTTAGCCTTGATTCGCTTTTTTCTATCGGATTCAAATCGAAATGAGGGGGGATCACGGGCAGGTTATTGAAGCTCCATTTTCCCCTTTTTACCTCGTATGCCTCAGGAACTGCCAGCTCAAGCAGGTGCCCGACGGCCGAAGATAGAACATACTGATCACTCTCAAAGTAATCCGTATGCTTGGTAAAACCTCCGAGCGCGCGCGCGATGTCAGCGGCTACAGACGGTTTCTCAGCGATGATCAAGGTTTTACCCATAAACTTCCATAGATATTACGGCTTGCGGAACAAGGTCGAGCAGGTAAAGCACGCGTACTGCCAGTATTCTTCGAAACCCAAGCTCTGGAACAGCTATCTAACACGCTGATAAACGCCGCCCGGAAGGCTCGCCACCTTCCCATCCAACTCCAACGACAATAGCATCGCTGATACGGTTTCGACCGTCAAGCCGCTGCGTTGAGAAAGCAAATCAATACTCATGACATCGTAGCCCAAGTGTTTCAGAAATGATTCTTGGTTCGGTTCGTCGCCCTCACCGGTTAGACTCTGACTGCTGATCACGAATCCGAGTTCATCCAGGATGTCCTCCGCTTTTTCGACAAGCTTTGCGCCCTCCTTGATAAGGGAATGGCATCCCCTGGACAACGGAGAGTGTATGGATCCGGGGATGGCAAATACTTCCCTCCCCTGCTCCAGCGCCTGCCGGGCGGTAATCAGGGAGCCGCTTTGCAGGGCAGCCTCCACCACCAGGCAACCACTGCTCATGCCGCTGATGATCCGGTTTCGCCGCGGAAAATTGCTTCCCAGAGGCGGGGTTCCAAGAGAAAACTCCGAGACGAGAAGCCCTTTTTCCGCGAGCTCATGGGCAAGGCTCCGGTTGGCGGCCGGATAAACGGTGTCGAGCCCAGTGCCGACCACCGCGATGCTGGATGAGGCGCCCCGCAAGCCTCCACGGTGAGCAGCTGTGTCTATTCCGCTTGCCATTCCGCTAACAATGCAAAGACCCGCATTGCTCATTGCTTCCGAGAATGTTTCAGCGTTGACGATACCTGCAGGTGTGGCACTGCGGCTGCCTACAACAGCAAGCACAGGCGCATTGAGCAATTCGCGTCTGCCTTTGAGATAGAGAAGCGGGGGTGGGTCCGCGATATTGCGCAATCCCGAGGGATAATCTGCATCCGTTAGCGTAACTGCGGAATTTCCCGGGCACTCCAGCCACTTGCGTGCGGTCAAAAGCTTTTTTTGATCCGGACCCTGCAAAATGTTGTGCGCAACCCTTCGTTTCACCACACGCTCGAGTGAAGTGACACTCGCTTCGAAAATATTGCCTGGTGTTCCGAAAACATCGACGAGCCGGCGGATGGACTCCGCCCCGAGGCCATCAACCAAACAAAGAGCGATCCAGCTTTCGCTATCCTGTATCGAGCTCATCATGCTTATCACAACGAAATTTGCTTCGATCCCGAGTCTGGCGCGCTGACAATGGATGTGAACCCCATTCCGGCGCGGTCGAGGTGAGGGCGTGGTAGTGTATCATCCATAAATCAGCTTCTTGCAACGCTTCCAGGTTTGAGTTTCGGCGCGAGTACGCGGACTAAAAGCAGGTTGCCTATCAAATCACGATATAATAACTCGCTGTTCGCCTGCATCATTTGGATCAACAAAATGCGCAACAGGGGATTTGCGCACCAGCCGGGAATAAGCTTTGAGCGGTGCATTTCAAGTTTCCTTTGAACTAACCAAGCCTCTCTCATGGCGCTCTTGAAGATATTGCAGTATCCGGACGAACGGCTGCATACCATAGCATCCCCCGTACTGGAATTTAACGACGAGATTCGCACCCTGGTTCAGGAAATGGCGGAGACAATGTATGCTGCTCCTGGAATTGGGCTGGCAGCCACTCAGGTGGATGTGCATAAGCGCATCATTGTAATCGACCCATCTGATACCCGCGATCAACTGCGCGTGTTCATCAATCCCGAAATCGTTGCGAGCAGCGGGCAATCGGATTACGAGGAAGGATGCCTGTCAGTCCCCGGGGTGTTCGGCAAGGTAGCCCGCGCTGAGAGGGTGACTGTTGAAGCGCTTGATCAATATGGAGAGCGTTTCATGCTGGAGGCCGACGGTCTGCTCGCCGTTTGCATACAGCATGAAATGGACCATCTGCTGGGAAAGGTGTTTGTCGAGTATTGGTCATGGCTGAAGCAAACCCGGATTCAGACAAAGCTGAAAAAGCAGCGGCAAAAGGTGATGTGATCTATTCGCAGCGCTGCCCCCCTGACCCGTACGCATGTTATATGTTCTTCGAACGATTGTGAACGCCATATTCGTTTGATTGGTCGGCAGGAAAATCAATATAAACGCAATGCGGCCGGGTGCGAAGTGCTCGTCGCGCTTTTCGGGGTACGGAATGCAGGAGCGCGTTTCCGAAACACCCATTTTCCGACTTCATGGATGAACGTGTTTCCCGTCAGTCCGTCGCAGGTATTCAAGCCCGTACTGAGCAAAATTCATGAAAGTCATTTTCGCAGGCACTCCGCCGTTTTCCGCTCCTGCGCTTGAGGCCCTCGTAAATGCCGGGCATGAGATCAATCTTGTTCTCACAAAGCCTGACCGTCCGGGTGGGCGGGGAATGAGAAATATTCCCAGCGCGGTAAAATTGCTGGCGGAAAAATACGGGTTTGCCGTGCAACAGCCCGAATCGCTCAAACGCACGGGGGTGGAGGCCATGTTGACCGAGGTCGCCGCCGATATCATGGTAGTGGTAGCGTACGGACTAATCCTGCCCCCGTCTGTTCTAAATCTTCCGAAGTTTGGTTGCCTTAATATTCATGCGTCCTTGCTGCCTCGCTGGCGAGGTGCTGCTCCGATCGAGCGGGCAATCCTGGCGGGGGACCGGGAGACCGGTATCTCCATCATGCAAATGGACCAGGGTCTTGATACAGGGGCGGTCCTGTTGCAACATCCGATTCCAATCTCTGAAAACGATACAACCGAAACCGTACGTGAAAGGCTCTCCAAGCTCGGCGCTGCCTGCATCCTTGAGGTACTGACTTCCATCGAGCAGGGCGCGACCAATGCTTTCCCCCAGAACGACGAGGAGGCGACTTACGCAGCCAAGATAGACAAAAGCGAAGCCGAAATTGACTGGCGTTCGGACGCAGAGCAGATCGGCCGGCTGGTAAGAGCTTTCAATCCGTATCCGGGAGCATACTCGAGGATTCGGGATATCTCGATGAAAATATGGCAAGCCAGCATCAAGAGGGACGCAAAAGGTGAGCCGGGAGAAATTCTCGCGATAGTACCTGGCGGAATCGTCGTCGCTTCGGGCGACGGGGGAGTCGTTCTGGAGATCGTCCAGAAATCCGGAGCCAAGCGGTTGCCCGCTGACCAATTTTTATTGGGCCATCCCCTGCAGCGCGGCGACCGCTTCGAATGCCGGCATGATTAAAGCCCAGAGTACCGCTGCTGAGTCTATAGCGAAAGTGCTCAAGGGGGAAAGTTTGACTGCCGTATTGCAAGATGTCTGGCGAGATCAACCGGGGATGAGCGGTCAGCAAAGAGGGGCGATACAGGATTTGAGCTATGGGGTGCTGCGCCATTATGGACAACTCGATGCCTTGCTCAAATTGTTGCTGAACAAACCAGTGTGGAACAAGGACCTGCACTGTTTATTGCTTGTCGCCCTATATCAGCTCATCTATAGTAAAAGCGCCAGTTACGCCATCGTAGATAGTGCAGTCTCAGCCTCCAATGATTTCAACGGTAATAAAGCGGTAAGAAGTCTGACCAACGCGGTATTGCGTAATTTCCTACGCAACCGCCCAACTCTGCTTGCCGAAGTGGCGGGAAGCGAGATTGGACGTTTTTCTCATCCGCAGTGGTGGATCGATAAGCTGCGCGCCCAATATCCTGATCAATATCAGGCGATACTCGGGGCGGGTAATTTTCGCGCACCGATGACACTCAGAATCAACCGGCGCAGGATTAGCTCTTCTGAGTATCAGAGCCTGTTACGCGAGGTGGGCATCGAAGTAAGGTTGTCCCGTGACGATGCAGTCGAATTGGCGCAGCCTATCTCTGTGGATAAACTGCCGGGATTTGCCGAGGGATTGGTTTCCGTACAGGATATGGCTGCCCAGATGGCGGGACGGCTTCTGGACGTGCATGAGGGAATGCGCGTCCTGGATGCTTGTGCCGCCCCGGGAGGCAAGACCGCGCATCTGCTGGAATTGGCTGATGTAGAGCTGACGGCGATCGATGACGACGCTATCCGCGCGGCCCTTGTTACGCAGAATCTCGCGCGCCTCGGGCTCTCGGCTCATTGCGTTATGCAGGGCAATGCTTCGCAATCCCAAAAGTGGTGGAACGACCGGCAATTCGATCGAATTCTTGCTGATGTGCCCTGCTCTGCCTCCGGAGTTACTCGACGGCATCCGGATATAAAATGGCTCAGGCGGGAAGATGACATTCCCCGGTTTGCCTCAAGACAGCGGGAGATTCTCGAGTCGCTATGGCAGATGCTGATCAAGGGCGGGAAGTTGCTTTATGCTACCTGCTCGATATTCGCCGAAGAAAACCGCTTGCAGGTGGATCAATTCTTGCATCGGCATTCCGACGCCCATCTTTTACCCCTTCCGGAGGGGGAGACACTCGAAGGCCAACTATTGCCTAACGCTCACCACGACGGTTTTTATTATGCGCTGCTGGGCAAGACCTGATCTCGCCGAACGATTATTGCGCCCTTTTGCAGCAATAGTAGTAATTGCATTGCTGGCAGTGATGATCCCGGCAGCTCATGCAGAAGGAATTATCCGGGTTAAATCGGTTGCCCTGGAAGCGGTAGACGACGGTTATCAATTCGATGCTGATTTCGAAATCTCGCTCAACCCCAAGCTGGAATATGCCCTGGAAAAAGGGATGGTCCTGTACTTTGTGACCGAGCTTAATCTTGTGAATTCGCGGTGGTATTGGTTCGATGAAAGAATGGCCCAGAGCAGGGTCCGGGAAGGACTGAGTTATTATGCTTTGACGCGCCAATACCGTTTGAGCCGGGGCGCGTTGTACCAGAACTTCGCCACACTCAAAGAAGCGTTGCATGCGTTGGGACGGGTTCGCAGCCGTCCTATTATTGCAAGTGCCGAACTGAAGCCCGATGTGGAATATACGGTGGAATTGCGCATGCGGCTTGATATCGCTGCCTTGCCCAAGCCATTCCAGGTGGAAACACTCAGCTCGAAGGATTGGGATCTGAGCACCGGGATTCTGCGTTGGAGCACGCGATTGCCGGCCCCCAGGAACCACGAGAACGCGCGACAGTGAAGTACGTCATTATTCTCGCCGCCGGCCTCGGCGCAATTCTGCTGTTTTTGCTTGCAAGCGCAGGTGCCGATACCGATCTGTTCGAGCGCAAGTATCGCCTGCTGATTCGGCTTAATGCCGGGTTTGTGTTATTCCTGATGGGCGTAGTGGGCTATCTCCTGTGGCGGCTCAGACGCAGGCTGAGCGCTGGAGTCTTCGGATCCAGACTCGCCTTGCGTTTGCTACTGGTCTTTTCCTTGATGGCCATCCTTCCAGGCGTGCTCGTATACGGTGTGTCGGTGCAATTCCTTAGCAAAAGCATCGAGTCGTGGTTCGATGTAAAGGTTGATCGTGCGCTCGAGGGCGGATTGGACCTGGGGCGCACGATCCTGGACAATCGACTGGAGGAACTGAGGAAGAAAACCAAATCTGCGGTGCTCATTCTCGGGGATCAATCGGAGCCGCCTCTGAAGGCGCTCACCCAGATCATCGATCAGTCACAGGTGCAGCAGGCAGCCATATTCGATCAGAGCGGGTCTGTGGCTGCCGTTGTGGGTGCGGATGGGTCCGCAGAGATGGTGGAACCCCTCAGTGCAGAAGTGATCAGGCGCATCAGTGAGGAAAACATCTACAGCGCCGTGGAATCGGTGCCGGGCGACGGCCTCTACCTGAAGGTTCTGATGCCGTTCCAGGCTGAAGGCGCGCCCGAAAATACGCGGATATTGCAGTTATTACAGCAGGTACCCGAGCAGCTAGCCAATGAAGCGGAATTGGTGCAAGCGGCCTATCGCGATTACCAGGAATTGCTGTTGTCACGAGAGGGCCTGAAGAGTCTATACGGCGTAACGCTTACCCTCGCGCTGCTGCTCTCGCTGTTTTCGGCACTGGCCGCAGCGTTCTTGATGAGCGAGAAGTTAAGCGCTCCGCTGGGAATGCTAGCTGAAGGGACGCGTGCGGTGGCGCAGGGAGATTTCAGCAGACGGCACCCGGTGCAAAGCCGGGATGAGCTGGGAGTGCTCACCGAGTCGTTCAATCTGATGACCCAGCAACTGGAAGAAGCCCGGAGCACCGCGCAGCGGAATCAACAGGAAGTCGAAAGCGCCAGGGCTTACCTGGAAAATATCCTGGCCAACCTGTCATCCGGAGTTCTGGTTTTCGACGCAAGCCTGCGCCTGCGAAACGCGAATCCCAGTGCCGAGCAAATCCTCCGCGTGCCATTATCAGTTCTTGAAGGTCTCACGATTGAAGAATGCACTGAACGGGAGCCTGAACTCGAGTCTTTCAAGAATGAGATCCTGGAAGGCTTTCATTCCGGAAAGAAAGAGGAGTGGCAATGCCAGGTAGAGCGTTCGCGACAGGGGATCAACCAGGTATTGCTGTTGCGTGGAACCCGTCTTCCAGACGTCACAGGTGGCGGAGGTGTGGTTATTTTTGACGACATTACCAATCTGTTGCAGGTGCAGCGGACAGCTGCCTGGGGAGAGGTCGCACGACGTCTGGCCCATGAAATCAAGAATCCACTGACGCCGATACAGCTATCTGCCGAGCGTCTGCAACACAAGCTTTCCGAGAAGCTTGCCAGGGAAGATTCACAAATTCTGAAGCGCTCAACTGAAACGATCGTGAGTCAGGTCGAAGCGCTGAAAAAAATGGTCAATGAATTCAGCGAATATGCGCGGGCGCCGGAACTGGAATTCCATTTGCTGGACTTCAATAATCTTGTGAAAGAAGTGCTCGCTCTGTACGAATCGACGCATGTAACGGAGGCGGGATCGCCACAGACCCGTATATTTCAGGCCCTCAGTCCGCACCTGCCGTCAGTCAGGGGCGATTCTGTCCGTTTGCGCCAGGTTATTCATAATCTCCTTCAAAATGCACAGGACACACTCACGGATGTTGCAGAACCTGCCATTCTGGTCCGCACCGAAGTCTCGACGGATGGAGTGAAATTTAGCGTAAGCGACAATGGCAGAGGATTTCCTGAGCAAGTCAAAGCTCGGGCCTTCGAGCCCTATGTAACGACAAAATCGAAAGGAACAGGATTGGGACTCCCCATCGTCAAAAAAATAATCGAGGAGCACAATGGATCGATTCAGATAGAAAATGTCCGCCCCTCCGGAGCAAAAATCTCCATCATACTGCCCATTGCGTCGTCCGAAACTGGACTGGAGGCAGCTGTAAGCGGACGATGATTACATTTCCCCACGTCTATCTTTATCATTACGCTCCCGTCCCCCTGCAGAAGCTTTATTGCCGGGCCTTCGCTACATGCAGGCGAGCGGCAGCAGGAACAATTCAAGGTATCCCTGATCCTTTAAACTGACTCTTAAACCCCCATGGGCAATAACACGATACTTGTCGTCGATGATGAAGTAGGCATACGCGAACTGCTATCGGAAATACTGCGTGATGAAGGTTATCGCGTAGCGGTCGCCGAAAATGCCGGGCAGGCACGCAGTTGGCGAAAGCAGTCACGGCCTGACCTGGTACTGCTGGATATCTGGATGCCGGATACGGATGGAATTACGCTTTTAAAGGAATGGGCAAGCTGTGGACTCCTGACAATGCCGGTTGTGATGATGTCAGGCCATGGCACCATAGACACAGCGGTAGAAGCGACGCGAATGGGCGCATCGGGTTACCTCGAAAAACCCGTACCGCTGCAAAAACTGTTGAGTACGGTAGGAAAAGCGTTACGAGGCGGCGGCGAAGTCAAGTCGAAAATGTCTCTTCCTCTTTCAAGCCTCGGAAGAGGCCCCGTCATTGTCGAGTTAAAAAAAAAGCTGGAGCAGGTTGCCAATCTCAGGACTCCCCTATTGCTCACAAGCGAACCCGGAACCGGCGTTGATGTATGTGCACGATTTTTGCACCACCCCAATACACCCTGGGTAGAACCGGAAAATCTTACGGCACTATCAGACGGCCCGTTTTCCCTGCTTGAGCAGGCCAAAGGCGGGCTGCTGTTTCTAAAGGAAATCGGCGATCTCAACAGGCTGGCGCAAAAAGGATTATTTCTCCTGCTGGGGAAGCTTGAAAAATATAACGTTCGCCTGGTCTGCGCGACTTCCATGCCTCTTGCGGATCTTACGGCTCAGGGCGCGTATGATGTAAGGCTATATGAAATATTGAGCGCCCTATGTATTAATGTTCCCGCCTTGAGAGAGCACCGTGAGGATATCCCCGAGCTTGCAAGCCAGATCCTGTCGCGCTATATCGAGTCGGGGGAAGTCCCGGTACGGCAATTCAGCACTGCGGCGTTAAATTCGCTGCGAAACCACGAGTGGCCGGGTAATCTTGCGCAGCTCACGGGCGCGGTACACTCCCTCGCACTGACCTCTCCCGTAGACGAAATATCGGCCGAGGATGTAAAGCAGATGCTGGCGACCTCGGCGCCCGCGCAGGCGATAGCCGGTATACCCCTTAATATTCCACTGCGCGAAGCGCGCGACATGTTCGAAAAAATTTATTTCGAGCAACTCATTGAGCAGGAGAATGCCAATATGACTCGGGTGGCGGAGCGTGCAGGTCTCGAGCGCACTCATCTTTACCGCAAGCTCAAGCTGCTGGGTATCAGGCTGCGTAATAATTAGGAACCTCTGAATAAGTCATCATGGGCGCGACGACGGCTTTGCGGGATGGGATGCGCGAAAGGCGACGAAGCGAATGGACAATCCCTTCGCGAGGAGCCTGACAAAGCAGACTGCCTGCAAAGCCCAGTCCCATACGGGTTGCGGCAAAATCGCGCGCTCACTGCGTTGCACTCCTTGGCATCGTAGGCCCCAGCTACGACCTGCGTCGTGCGCCTTGTAATCATCCCGATTTTATCAGCAACGCGCTCCATGAGGACTTATTCAGAGGTTCCCTGGGCGTTCCACAGGAAGAAAGCAAGAGGAACGGCGTGCATGACGTACCCGCACTGACACCCGCAAACAGCGTCTCCGTCCTGGATACCCGCTGGAATCCTTTCTCTTTCGGGTCGCCCCGGTCGTTCTGTCCACCCGGCATGCTTTGTTATATTGTCTGGGCTCGCAACTTCAGCCATAATAATCGTTTTGCGACCCGCACCGCTACCTGGCTACCTGCTACCTGGGTGAGGAGCGGTGTTTTTGTGTGGGATATTGTTGAACGAGGGAGTTAGTGTTCATGGGAACATTTAGAGATTTCGAAGCGCCCGTATTCAAGAACCTGACCAGCGCTATCCGCGCGCTGGCGATGGACGCTGTAGAGAAAGCCAAGTCCGGGCACCCCGGCATGCCCATGGGCATGGCGGAAATAGCCGAGGTATTATGGATTCATCATTTGCGCCACAACCCTGCGAATCCGAAATGGCCAGACCGGGACCGGTTCATACTGTCCAACGGGCACGGGTCGATGCTGATTTACGCCCTGCTGCACCTTACCGGCTACGACTTGCCAATGGAGGAAATCAAGCGCTTCAGGCAGCTTCATTCTAAGACTCCGGGTCATCCCGAGTATGGCTATACGCCTGGCGTCGAAACCACTACAGGGCCTCTGGGTCAAGGCCTCGCGAACGCGGTAGGGATGGCGCTTGCCGAAAAACTACTCGCATCGCAGTTCAACCGCCCTGGCTTCGATATCGTCAATCATTACACGTATGTTTTCCTGGGGGACGGCTGCCTGATGGAAGGAATATCCCATGAGGCGTGCTCCCTGGCAGGGACCCTTGGCCTGGGCAAGTTGATCTGCTTCTATGACGACAACGGCATCTCGATAGATGGTCATGTGGAAGGATGGTTCACCGACGATACTCCCAAACGTTTCGAAGCGTACGGATGGCACGTCGTACCCAACGTTAACGGGCATGACCCGGTTGCCGTAGAGGCGGCCATAGAAGAGTCGAAGCGGATAACCGATAGGCCGTCGATGATCTGTTGCAAGACGGTGATCGGGCTAGGCGCCCCCAACAAGGCAAATACGCATGAGGTCCACGGCGCCGCCTTGGGAGAGGCGGAAATCGCGGCGGCTCGCCCGCATATCGGGTGGTCACACCTTCCGTTTGAGATTCCGGATGACATTTATTCGATGTGGGATGCCCGCGAGAAAGGCAAAAAGCTGGAAGATGACTGGAATCGAATGTTTGCGGAGTATGCAGGACAGTACCCCGCCGAAGCTGCGGAGTTCAAGCGCCGTATATCCGGCGAACTGCCGGATGGATGGCACGAACACGCGGAGGGCTTGATCGCACGCGTCAACGCCAAGGCGGAAACGATTGCGAGCCGCAAGGCGTCGCAAAACGCAATTGAAGGATTGGCGCCTGTCTTACCCGAACTGGTCGGGGGTTCCGCGGACCTGGCGGGCTCTAACCTTACCCTGTGGTCCGGCTCCAAGCCGATCGACCGGTCAGACGGCGGCAACTACATTTATTACGGGGTCCGCGAGTTCGGCATGAGCGCCATAATGAATGGGCTTTCGCTGCATGGCGGCATTATTCCATACGGCGGCACGTTCCTCATGTTTTCGGAATATGCGCGCAATGCATTGCGAATGGCTGCCCTGATGAAAATTCGCAATCTTTTTGTGTTTACCCATGATTCGATCGGCCTCGGTGAGGATGGTCCTACGCATCAGCCAGTCGAGCAGACGGCAACGCTGCGTTATATTCCGAACATGGATGTGTGGCGGCCATGCGATACGGTGGAATCAACGGTCGCATGGGCACGCGCGATCGAGCGCCTTGACGGCCCTTCCACCCTGATTTTCAGCCGCCAGAATCTTCCTTTCCAGAAGAGGGATGCGCAAACAATCGAACTGATCAATAAGGGTGGATATATTCTGTCTGAAGCTGCGGACGGCGCTCCGCAAGCGGTAATCATTGCGACGGGCTCCGAGGTTTCGCTGGCAATGATGGCTCAGAAGGCACTGGCGGAGAGCGGCGTTCACGTTCGTGTGGTCTCGATGCCCTGCACGAACCTCTTCGATCGGCAGGATCAGGAATACAAGGACACCGTGCTCCCCAGGGGGCCTGGACGCGTAGCCGTTGAAGCCGGTATTACCGATTACTGGCGAAAATATGTCGGGCTCGAAGGAGCGGTCATTGGAATGGATACCTTTGGCGAGTCTGCGCCTGCAAATGACCTGTTCAGCTACTTTGGCTTCACTGTCGAGAATGTGGTAAAGGCGGTAAACAGCGTTATTCAATCCAATCACCGGGTTTCATAACGCCAGTGCTTCCTGACATTTCATCGATCCAGGTTTATTTTCATTCAAGGAGTTAACTCATGACAATCAAGGTGGGCATCAATGGGTTTGGCCGCATCGGAAGAATGGTATTCCGAGCAGCGGTACAGAATTTTCCGGACATCGAAGTCGTTGCTATCAACGATCTACTTGAGCCTGACTACTTGGCATACATGCTGGAGCACGACTCCGTGCACGGACGTTTCAAGGGTGACGTTTCGGTGGAAGATAATACTTTGGTCGTCAATGGGCGCAGGATACGCCTCACTGCGATCAAGGATCCCGCGGAGTTGAAGTGGGGTGAGGTGGGCGCCGATGTTGTCGTTGAATCGACGGGCCTCTTCCTGACGAAAGAGAGCTGCGAAAAACATATCGCCGCGGGCGCGAAAAAGGTCATCATGTCCGCACCGTCGAAGGATGACACGCCCATGTTCGTGTTCGGTGTGAACGATTCTACGTATGCGGGAGAGCCCATCATATCCAACGCATCTTGCACCACGAATTGTCTGGCCCCCATAGCCAAGGTTCTGAATGACACCTGGGGCATCAAGCGCGGGCTCATGACAACCGTTCATGCCGCCACTGCGACGCAGAAGACGGTCGATGGCCCATCGAACAAGGACTGGCGCGGAGGCCGTGGTATTCTTGAAAATATCATCCCCTCATCGACCGGGGCAGCAAAGGCCGTTGGCAAAGTGATCCCTGAACTGAATAAAAAACTGACAGGAATGGCTTTTCGCGTTCCAACATCCGATGTTTCGGTCGTGGATCTGACCGTCGAACTCGAAAAGGATGCAACCTATGAAGAAATTTGCGCCGCAATGAAATCCGCTTCCGAGGGGTCGATGAAAGGAGTCATTGGGTACACCGACGAGAAAGTGGTTTCCACTGATTTTCGCGGGGATAGCTGCACCTCCATCTTCGATGCCGAGGCAGGAATGGCTCTAGATGACAGCTTCGTCAAGGTGGTTTCCTGGTATGACAATGAATGGGGTTATTCGAGCAAAATCCTCGAAATGGTTCGTGTCGTAGCTGGTAAATAGCCCATAGGAAGTTGCGGAACGTTTTGCCTTCCGCAACTTCCCCCTCCCCCATCTCGTTTCAACGGTTTCGTGGCTTGCCCGTGCATCATCGGAACCAAAATTGGAGTTATCCGTGTCCATCATTAAAGTCACCGACCTCGACCTTAAAGGCAAACGCGTCTTTATTCGCGCAGATCTTAATGTACCTATCAAGGACGGCGAGGTTACTTCGGATGCTCGTATTGCCGCTTCCATGGCTACGATCAATTTCTGCCTGGAACAGGGGGGGCGGGTAATGGTAACCTCTCACCTCGGCCGTCCCGAGGAAGGCGTCTGGTCGGAGGAAAATTCGCTCAAGCCGGTGGCGGAAGATATTTCTGCACGTCTCGGAAAGCGGGTGCGCCTGATCAAGAATTGGGTTGAAGGTGGCTTCGAGGTCGACGAGGGCGAACTGGTCGTTCTGGAAAATTGCCGTTTCAACAAAGGCGAGAAGAAAGATCTCGATGAAACCGCAAGAAAATACGCCAGCCTTTGCGATGTATTTGTCATGGATGCGTTCGGCACGGCGCACAGGGCCGAGGCTTCCACCTACGGTATTGCGAAATATGCTCCCGTTGCATGCGCCGGTATCCTCCTGACGGAGGAACTCGAGGCCCTCACCAAGGCGTTGCTGAATCCAGCGCGCCCGATGGTTGCGATTGTCGGGGGGTCCAAGGTCTCGACCAAGCTCACCGTACTCGAATCGCTGTCGGATAAAGTGGATCAGCTTGTGGTCGGCGGTGGTATTGCCAACACCTTCCTGAAAGCGGTAGGTAAAAACGTTGGAAAATCTTTGTGTGAGCCTGATCTTGTGCCCACCGCAAGGAACCTGATGGAAAAGATGGCAAAGCGCAATGCATCGATTCCGATTGCCGTTGACGTCGTCGTCGGAAAGAAGTTCGATGCGAACGAGCCAGCGGTGGTAAAGGATTCCGATGACGTGGCTGATGATGACATGATCTTTGATATAGGCCCGAAAAGCGCTCAGACGCTGGCCGATATCATCATGAAAGCAGGCACTGTAGTCTGGAACGGTCCGGTCGGCGTGTTTGAATTCGACCAGTTTGGGAACGGGACCAAAACCATCGCTACCGCCATTGCGAACACCGATGCCTTCACCTTGGCAGGTGGCGGAGACACCATCGCGGCCATCCAGAAATATGGCATATATGACAAAGTGTCATATATTTCCACGGCGGGCGGGGCGTTTCTCGAGTTCCTGGAAGGAAAGAAATTACCCGCAGTCGAAATACTCGAGCAAAGAGGGGACTGATTGCTGTTATGCGGGGATTGAATTTGGCACCGGAAAAATGATTCGAAGAACAAAAATTGTCGCAACGCTCGGACCCGCCTGCCGGGACCCAAAGGTTCTGGAGCGGATGATTAACGCCGGCGTCGACGTTGTGCGCATCAACTTCTCCCATGGAACAAGGGAAGAGCATATTGAATTCGCGGAGCTGACGCGATCACTCGCTCGTTCTGCCGGGCACGCCGTAGGAGTCCTGGCGGACTTGCAGGGACCTAAAATCCGTATCGGTAAATTCGAAGAAGGCAAGATTGTACTCAAGACCGGTGACAAATTCGTACTGGATGCTGAATGTAATCTCGGCAATCAGGAGCGTGTTGGTCTCGACTATAAGGAGTTGCCGGGAGATGTCGAAACCGGTGCAACGCTGATCCTTGATGATGGAAGGATCGTCCTGGGCGTTTCCGACGTCAGGGGACAAGAGATTCACTGTGTTGTTGAGCAGGGTGGGGCGCTATCCAACAACAAGGGCATCAATCGGAAAGGCGGAGGGCTCAGTGCGCCTGCGCTGACCAGCAAGGATGTAGAGGATATCCGGACAGCCGCGGCGCTGAAAGCAGATTACCTGGCGGTATCTTTTCCCCGTTCGGGAGAGGACATGCGCTGGGCCAGGGAGGTCATGCATGAAGCTGGGGGGAAAAGTCTCCTGATGGCGAAGGTGGAGCGCTCGGAGGCGATTCTGGCACTGGACGATATCTTGCAATCTTCGGATGCCATCATGGTCGCGCGCGGAGACCTTGCGGTTGAGGTTGGGGACGCGGTCGTGCCGGCATTGCAGAAGCGTATGATCCGAACGGCACGTGCCAACAATAAACTGGTAGTCACTGCTACCCAGATGATGGAATCGATGATCAACAGTCCGATCCCCACTCGTGCAGAGGTATCTGATGTAGCCAATGCCGTGCTCGATGGAACGGATGCGGTCATGTTGTCGGCGGAGTCTGCGACAGGACAATATCCAGTGGAGTCGGTTGCCGCGATGGCCAGAGTTTGCCTTGAGGCTGAAAAAGAATACCTTGCGAGCAACGAACTTCGACGGCTCCAGGGTGGTCTTCCGGAAACCATAGAAGAAGCAATTGCGCGAGCTACCATGTTTACCTCCGGTGGCCTTAAAATTCGCGCGATAGCGGCGCTGACGCAAAGCGGAAGGACGGTATTGCTGATGTCGCGAAGAAGTTCCAACGTGCCGATTTTTGCCCTGAGCCCACAGGAAGATACCCGTCGTAAAATGACGCTGTTCCGGGGGGTATATCCCATAAAGTTCGGGGGTGGCTCCAATGATCCCGAGATCATCCTGAATCACGCCGAAAATGAACTGCTCAAACGGGGTGCCGTGAGGAATGGCGACCTGATCATCATGACGATCGGTGAACCCGTTGGCAAGGCCGGCGGCACAAACACCATGAAAATCGTAAAAGTAGGCGAGTACAGAAAGGCCTGAGTAAGTCCACGCGAGACTTGTTCAGAGGTTCCTTAAGAACTCACAACAGATTCTAACTTGGAGGAGGCTCAAATGGCACTTGTATCACTGCGTCAACTTTTGGACCATGCAGCGGAAAATGGCTATGGCCTGCCCGCATTCAACGTCAATAACCTGGAACAGATCCATGCCATCATGCAGGCGGCGGATGAATGCAACAGCCCCGTAATCATGCAAGGTTCGGCTGGGGCGCGTAAATACGCCGGCGAGGCTTTTTTACGTCACCTTATCGAGGCGGCAGTTGAATCCTACCCGCACATTCCAATTGTGATGCATCAGGATCATGGCGCGTCTCCCTCGGTGTGCGTCAATGCCATCCGAAGCGGCTTTTCCAGCGTCATGATGGATGGGTCACTGCAGGCGGATGCGAAGACACCGTCATCGTACGAATATAATGTCGATGTGACGGGAAAGGTGGTTGAAATGGCTCATGCCGTTGGTGTTTCGGTTGAAGGCGAACTGGGTTGTCTCGGATCGCTCGAGTCCGGCATGGGAGAAGCTGAAGACGGACATGGTGCGGAAGGCAAGCTCTCCCACGATCAACTATTAACCGATCCGGAACAGGCGGCGGACTTCGTCAAGCAGACGGGCGTGGATGCCCTGGCTATCGCCATCGGCACCTCGCACGGCGCTTATAAATTTACCCGCAAGCCGACGGGAGACATACTCGCGATTGACCGGGTAAAAGAAATACATGAACGCATTCCCAATACGCACCTGGTCATGCACGGTTCCAGTTCGGTTCCGCAGGAATGGCTGGACATCATTCGCGAATATGGCGGGGAAATGAAAGAAACCTACGGCGTTCCGGTGGAAGAGATCCAGGAAGGAATCAAATACGGGGTGCGCAAAATAAATATTGACACTGATATCCGGTTGGCAATGACCGGAGCAATAAGAAAGCATCTGGCGAAGAATAAGAGCGAGTTCGATCCGCGCAAGTACCTCAAGGATGCCACTGCTGCGGCGAAGGAGATTTGCAAGGCGCGCTTCGAAGCCTTCGGCAGCGCGGGCCAGGCAAGCAAGATAAAGCCTCTCAATCTCGAAAGCATGGCGAACAAGTATGCCAAGGGTGAATTGAAGGCAGTGATCAGATAAGAACCAACGAACGGCACAGTGAGCGTTCTCACTGTGCCCGCCTTGTTGTGAGACAAGGCCACAGTTGAGCGGCCATTGGCGTCGGCCAGACCTGCGCGTTGCTTTATGTTTAACCTGATTCCCGGTGGAAACGGGGCCTCCCGTATTCCTTCCCGTGTTCCTTATTCCTTGCTCAGCCTCGCGTATACTATTTTGCCGCTGCCAGTTCGGTCAGTAGCGTTTCCTGCGCGCAAAGCCTTTTCCCCCGGCGGCCGGTTCTAAGACGGTAGTGCCCATCTCCATTCATTTCCCAGGCTTGGCGATTATCCTTGAGATAAATCGTAAGACCTTCCGAAAGCACGCGCTTTTTTAACTTTTCCTCAAGCACGGGAAAACATACTTCAATTCGGCGGAAAAAATTGCGGTCCATCCAATCGGCGCTGGAGAGGTAAATGGCGTGCGCGCCCCCCTTCCGGAAATAGAATATCCGGCTGTGTTCCAGGAAACGGCCTATTACCGAACGTACCCGTATATTTTCGGACAAGCCCTTTACACCGGGGCGCAGTGCGCATACACCCCGTATGATGAGATCGATTCTTACTCCGGCCGCGGAAGCGACGTAAAGCGCCTTGATTATTTCCGGCTCAAGCAGGGCATTCATTTTGGCGATAATGCGGGCGGGCTTTCCTGCCTTGGCATTTTCAATCTCGTTATGGATGGCGGCAAGCATCTGGTTATGCAAGCTGAACGGGGATTGCCACAGGTGCTTCAGCTTTCCGGCCTTGCCAAGCCCCGTCAACTGCATGAACACCTCGTTCACATCACCGCAAAAATCCTCATTGCAACTAAACAGGCCGAAATCAGTGTACTGCCGGGCGGTGCTTGCATGGTAGTTGCCAGTCGCAACATGGATATAACGGCGAAGCTTCCCTTCTTCCCGGCGTACCACCATGGCCATTTTTGCGTGCGTTTTATGGCCCACTACCCCATAAACGACATGGGCTCCGACTTCCTCCAGGCGGCTTGCCCAGTTGATGTTTGCCTCCTCGTCAAAACGTGCCAGTAACTCCACCACTACTGTTACTTCCTTGCCAGAACCAGCCGCTGCAATGAGCGCCTCCATAATCAACGAGTCTGTTCCGGTACGGTAGACCGTCTGCTTGATGGCCACGACGTCCGGGTCGACCGCTGCCTGCTGGATAAAGTGAATGACCGGCTGAAAGGATTGATAGGGATGATGCAGAAGAATGTCATTCTTGCGTATCATCTGGAAGATATCGACTGCCTTTTTCCTTTGGAGGGTTTGTGGCAGGCCTGGAATAAATGGCGGGTATTTCAGGTGGGGACGGTCGATCCAGTCCGGGACCTGCATGAGCCGCACGAGATTTACAGGCCCTTCCACCTGATAAAAATCTTCCTGCGAGAGCCCAAGTTGCTCGAGGAGGAAATCGGACATATGCTTGGGGCAGTTGTCCGCAACTTCCAGCCGGACTGCATCGCCAAAGTGGCGTTGCGGCAGTTCACCCTGAAGCGCGATTCGTAAATTCTTGACCTCTTCCTCATCCACGAAAAGCTCGCTGTTGCGCGTCGCACGAAATTGATAGCAGCCAATCACATTCATGCCGGAAAACAGCTCACCCACGTGGGCATGGAGAATGGACGAGAGAAATACGAAACTGTAATCGCTGTCGCTGATTTCACGCGGAAGCGGGATCAGGCGCGGCAATACACGTGGGGCTTGTACGATAGCCGTGCCCGAGCTTCTCCCAAATGCATCCCTGCCTTCGAGCTCGACAGCAAAATTCAAGCTTTTATTCAGGACGCGTGGAAAAGGATGGGCGATATCAAGCCCGATTGGAGTCAATACAGGCATCAACTCCCGAAAGAAAAAGGCGCGGATCCATTCCTGCTGAGCCTCGTTCCAGGTTGATCGACGCAAAAACCGTATACCTTCCTCCGCAAGCTTCGGCAGAATTTGCTGATTGAGTAACTGGTATTGAAGCGCTACCAGTGAATGCGTCTGCTCGGAGACGCGCTTGAATACCTGGTTTGGAAGCATTCCATCCGGTCCAAACCCCGGTGTCTCGAGCTTGATGTGCTCCTTCAATCCCGCTATTCTTACTTCGAAAAACTCATCAAGATTGCTGCTGACAATGCACAGGAATCTCAGTCGCTCTAAAAGGGGAGTATCCTTGTTTTCCGCCTGGGCCAAAACACGGCGATTGAACTCGATCTGCCCGAGTTCACGGTTGAGAAACTGGTTACCGGTTTGGGCGCCTGACATTAAAGTGTTACTTCACCCGATGCGGAAGTTAAGAGGCGATTTAGTAACCGTCATTCCTCCTGCTTCTCAGGGGGAACGTACCCCGCAGGCTGCTCAGCCCCCTTTCCGAAAAAGTACGCCTCGAGCTGCTCAGCCAGATACTTTCGCGCCTTGATGTCCGAAAGGTTCAGGCGCAACTCGTTAACCAGCATGGTTTGGTGCTTGATCCAACCCCCCCAGGCTTCTTTCGATACATTATCGAAGATGCGCTTCCCCAGCTCGCCTGGATAGGGTGCATAGTCCAGCCCTGCCATTTCACGCCCCAGCTTGATGCAATGCACAACCCTCGCCATCGATCCCTCCAGTATCAAGTCCTCAAGTTCAAACTGACCCAACATTTGCCCGCCCTACTCAGTAATAACGACCGGGATGATCGCACTTAGGTGCGTAAAGCCGCGCCTCCTCACAGCTTCTTCAGAAATACCTTGGAGCGCCGGCTGTAATTGTATAGCCCTTGCCTGGCCTTCGGTAGCTCGTCCACGCTTACTTCCCGGAAACCACGTTCGACAAACCAATGAGCAGTTCTGGTGGTCAATACGAACAGGTTCGTGTTCCCCTGAGCCCTCGCCCGCTTTTCGATATTCTTGAGCAAGGCTTCTCCACAACCGGAACTCCGATAGTCCGGATGCACCGTGAGGCACGCCAGTTCCGCAGCCTGTTCATCAGGGAATGGATACAGCGCGGCGCACCCGACTATTATTTTGTCGTGCTCGATCACAACGAAATGGTCGATCTCAATTTCGAGCAATTCACGGCTGCGTCGCACCAGGGTTCCGTCCGCTTCAAGCGGCTCTATCAATTGCAGAATAGAGCCGACATCCTCGATCTTTGCCTCCCGCAAGGTCTGTAACGGGCCTTCGGATATCATCGTTCCGATGCCGGTGTGGGTGAACAGTTCCTGAAGCAAGGCGCCATCCACATGTCTGCTAATGAGATGTATCCGGGGCACACCCCCCTCACAAGCACGCATAGCAAACGGCAGATACAATTGAATATCGCCGGGCTCCGTGGATTGGCCCCGGAACTCCTTCAGCATCGCTCTACCTTCTGCCAGTGTCAATTCGCGTACAAGCGTCATGCCGGAACTCGAAGCATCTTCCTTTTCTATGCCTTGGGTATCCATCAAAAAGATGAGCTTCTCTGCCTTGAGCGCGATGGCTGTCTCAGCGGCCACGTCCTCCAGCGTAAGATTAAATATCTCCCCGGTTGGCGAATAGCCGAGAGGAGAAAGAAGCACCAGTTCACCCTGCTCCAGGCGACTGCGGACTGCCATCGCGTCGATCTTTCGCACCTCTCCCGTATGCATCAGATCGACTCCGTCTATCACGCCCACTGGACGAGCCGTGACAAAATTTCCGCTCGCTACCCGGATGGCGGCATTCGCCATGGGCGAATTGGGAAGGCCCATGGATAACAGCGATTCAATTTCAACCCGGATTCGTCCTATAGATTCCTTGACGCACTGCAGCGCCTCACTATCTGTGACGCGCATCCCTTTCACGTATAGCGTCTGAAGATGGCGTTCCCCCAGCCGTGATTCGATTTGCGGCCGCGCGCCATGCACCAGGACCAGGCGGACACCTACACTTGCCAAAAGGTTGAGGTCATGGACAAATTCGACGAATTTTCCGTCAGCGATTACCTCCCCGCCGAAAGCGATAACAAAGATTTTGTTTCGAAAAGCGTTGATGTAAGGCGCGACGGAACGAAACCAGGCGACAAAATCCATATCTCGATCATCTGTTAATTTTTTTCGGCTCATGAAGCCGATTATGCTATATGAATTTCATGGCATACAAGGAAGACATGCCGCTCAAAAATCGCCCCACACTGCCTGCGCAACGGCAATTGCCGTCAATCCCGCAGTTTCGGTGCGGAGGGTACGCGGGCCAAGGTTTAGCGGGGCAAACTCAGCCACGGCGGCGGCAGCCTCCTCTTCCCGGGTCAGGCCACCTTCAGGTCCGACCAGGAAGGTCACGGAGGAAACGGAAGGACCTTCAGTGAAACAATTCAAACTCTCTTCGGCATAAGGCGAGAGCATAAAGCGCAAATTGCGATGGTCGGAGCCAAGTCTGCTTTTCTCGTCCATTTTTGAGCCAAGCCAGCTGGGAAGTGTGGCCAGCGGCGAGATTTGGGGAATCCGGTTCCTGCCGCATTGTTCACATGCGGATATGGCAACCTGCCGCCAATGTGCCATGCGTTTATCGACTCGCTCATCTGAAAGTTTCGTTGTACACAGCTTTGTGGCAAGAACCTGGATGTCGCTCACTCCCAACTCGACTGCCTTTTGCACGATCCAGTCCATTTTTTCTGCCGCGCAAACCGCCTGAGCAAGGCTTATTACAAGAGGAGATTCTCGCTCGATGCCCAGATACTGCTCAACAGCAACCGTAGCGCCATCCCGCTGCGTCCGTTGGATTCTCGCCCGAAATTCCCCACCTTTCCCGTTGAATAGAATAAGTTGGTCCCCTGGCTGGAGTCTCAAAACCCTCACCACATGGCGAGTTGCGCTTCCTGACAATTGGATAACACTCTCGGCAGAGATTTCGTCAGAATAGTAAATACGGGGAAACGCCATTGTTTCAGTTTCAGTAGCAACTGCAATCAGGCGCTTCTGACATGGTAAGATGTTTCAAGCCGAGTCTATTAGCAGAGTTTCTCATTCGATCGGCGACTTTCGGCAATTATATCTCCCTTGGCATCTGCTTAATACCTCCTTAACCTTGTTCCGCTAATCATCGTTTTTCCACCTGACCGAAACGCCTTTTATCGAAAAACTGAATCTATCAATTTCTTTCTGGAGGAGAGTCCATGGCAAGTCTGGAAACACCTGTTTGTAACTTTGGTTGGAAAGCCGTTGATTTTGATCTACCAGGGGTGGATGGAAAGCGGTACAACCTTGCATCTGTAAAAGGCGAAAACGGATTGCTGGTAATGTTTATCTGCAATCACTGCCCTTATGTCAAGGCTGTTCGAGATCGGATCATCCGTGATGTCACCGATTTACAATCGTATGGCATTGGCGCAATTGCAATCATGTCAAATGACCCCTCCGATTACCCGGAGGATTCTTTCGATAACATGATTCGCGTGGCCCGCGAATATCACTATCCCTTTCCCTATGTATGGGATGGAACGCAGCAGATTGCAAAAGCATATGGGGCGGTGTGTACGCCGGACTTCTTCGGCTTCAATGGCGACCTCGAATTGCAGTATCGAGGCCGGCTCGACGCCTCCCGCAAGGAAGCCGCCCCGCCTCATGCACACCGCGACCTGTTCGAAGGTATGGTGCAGGTCGCGACGACAGGACGTGGACCGGAAAACCAGATTCCCAGCATTGGCTGTTCAATAAAATGGCGAGCAGAATAGGAAGTGCTTAACGACCTTATTACCATTGTAAAGGCGGTCGCACAGCAGGAAATCATGCCTCGCTACATGAGGGTTGCGCGTCAGCGTAAGGCGGATGGCAGTCTTTTCACCCAAGCAGATGTGATTGCTCAGAACGCGTTGTCCCGCGAATTGACGAAGCTATACCCAGGACCTGTCGTGGGTGAGGAAATGGCCGAGGAGGAGCAAAAAGAACGCTGGCATGCTGGATCCGAAGGGCTGTGGTGCCTCGACCCCATCGACGGCACGTCAAACTTTGTGAACGGCCTGCCGTATTTTGCCGTTTCCGTAGCTTTTATGCAAAAAGGCAAAAGCGTGCTCGGGGCTGTATATAACCCGGTCGCGGATGAAATGTTTTACGCCGAACAAGGAAAGGGAGCATACCTTAACGGTGAACGATTGCCTATCAGTACCAGGGCCGCGACTCTGCGTGGCGCTATAGCCAACGTTGATCTCAAACGGCTGGGGCAGAAGCTTGCGGAAGCGGTTTGCTCGGCGCGGCCTTTTTCGTCGCAGCGTAATTATGGATCTTGCTCGCTCGAGTGGTGCTATACCGCAGCCGGGCGTTTTGATTTATACCTCCACGGCGGACAAAAGCTATGGGATTATGCCGCCGGCTGTCTTATCCTGGAGGAA
>DASSHJ010000119.1:0-7814 GCA_035692965.1 Nitrosospira sp.
AACCGATCAGGAATTGGAGATCTGCGCTTTAGTTCCGGACGAAGCCAAGCGCCATGATGAGAGATGATCAATAAGGAGTTCGCGGAGTGGACGATAAGGATGATCTGATCGGCAAAACGATTCACGGCAGCTATCTCATCATCTCCCTGATCGGAGAAGGAGGAATGGGCCGCGTTTACCTTGCGGAGAACGTCGAGGTGCGTGAAAAGAAGTACGCCATCAAGGTGCTGAAGCGGGAGTTGACCGCGAACCCCAAGTTCATGAATCAATTTTTCGAGGAGGCCACGCACCAGGCTCAGCTCGATCATTCCAACATCGTTCAGATGGAGAACTATTTCAAGGAAGGCGAGGATTATTTCCTGGTGCTGAGCTTTGTCGAAGGCAGGTCACTGGCCGAAATAATCGATTCTTTGCACGGTCCCATGCCTAAGAAACAAGCTGCGCAGATATTCAAGGAGGTCTTGCGAGCACTCAATTGCGCACATGAAAAAGCCATTCTGCATAGGGATATAAAGGCGTCCAACGTCATGGTCGATAACTCGGGGAGAGCGCTCCTGACCGATTTCGGCATTGCGCGGCAGGCCGGCGACGAGCAGGCTGCCAGCTTGGGGCAGGTGATTGGAACGCCGGAGTACATGAGCCCTGAGCAATTCATCGACTCGGATAAGGTTGATCACCGGTCTGACGTATACTCCGCTGGAATTCTCCTGTTTGAGATGCTTACGGGGCAGTTGCCATTTAAAGGTTCTCAGGATGAACTCAGGGAAAAACACCTTAGTGCTCCTGTTCCCAATCCCCGCACCATCAACCCAAAAATAAAAAAATGCCTCGCGGAAGCGGTTGTAAAAGCGACGCAAAAAGAGCCTGATGCCCGTTTTCAGGGCTGCATCGCCTTTCTGAAAGCAGTAGAGCGTTGCGAGCGCGGAAGAAGATGGGAAATTGCGGCACTGGGCCTTTCTGTTGTGATTGCTGCAGGCGCCTGGTATATGACCCAGGCAGAGAATGAAAAGGCAGCACGCACCTTGGCGGCATCATCGGTGAGTAACTATGCATCGTTGTGCAGAGAAGCTGAAGCGCTTGAAAGGAAAGAGCTGGGTCTTCGCACTGCTCAGGGAATAGGCGATTCCGGCATGGCGGAAGCGTTTCAAAAAGAAATCAACGCCCACAAGATAAAAATCAGCAAGTTTTTCGGTGAGTATAGCAACGCGCTGGACGAGCTATCCAAATATCAAGGGGGCATGGTCCATAAGGTGTTGAAGGAATCCGTTCACGAAGAGGAGGCAAACAGGACGCCCGATCCTGGACGCCAGGCGGAGCGCGAACGATTCGAGCGCCTCACGGGCGAGAATTTTGACCAGCGCAGCAGTACTGGCAAGGGGCCAACGGTAGAAACGATGCTACACAACTGCCCCCGCAACAGTTAGCTTATATGACGTTAGGTGTCCCAGGTTGGGCATCGGCGAAACTGCAATAAGCAATTTAACGTTTGTTTTAAGACATGCAAGGGCCAAGGGTCTAAAAATATGACGCAAGCGATTAAGGGATCAATAAGGGAGGGATCAACATGGAGTTGGAGATTAAAAGGACCGATTTTACTGACAACAGCACAATTGGCGAGTTGTCGGCAAATAGCGAGTTTGAGTGCTACACTTTAGAGGACAAGGTCAGGCCAGTCAAAATGGCGGGAAAAACAGCAATACCACCTGGACGGTACGAGGTGATTATCAATTTCTCGCAGCGGTTCGGGCGTGAGCTTCCTCTTCTGCTCAACGTACCGGATTTCGAAGGTGTACGAATACATCCGGGAAATACGAATGAAGATACTGAGGGCTGTATTTTGGTAGGGGAAACCAAAAGGACAAATTTTGTAGGTGATAGTAAACCGGCTTTTGAGCGGTTATTTCCGAAATTGAAGGCGGCATACGGAAAAGAAAAAATCTACCTGGAGATAGGCTGAAGCCAGGGAATGAAACCTTCCATACTTGCAGGTATTGCTTTCGTCTTTTTCAGTATTGAAGCTTGTGCAGAGGCCGTCCCATTCAGACAGGAAAAAACCTATAGGTTGCCATCGGGCAAACGGGTTGCAACTGTCTTCGCGGAGCGTTGGTGCAAGCCGGGCGAGTGTGGCGTGGCGGACTCCGGCGTCTGGGGAGTCGACGGCGGAATTCCTCGTTTCGTCACCGCTGTTTTTCGTATTGATATCGACGGGAGGGCATTTTCCATTCCTGAAAAGTTTTATAAGGACCTTACCAACACGTATTTCCTGGATGTGCTGGAACAGAATGGGAAGGTTGTCGTCGAACTGAGAGGAGGAGAGGCAGCGGGCGCATATACAGCCCATTTCATACTTGGCGGAATGTGTGGATTCGAACGGAGAGTCTGCGGCGAAGCATGTAATGAAATATGGGAGCAAACAACTTGGCACAACTCATTTGCTTATGATCTCGAGCCGGAATGCAGGAGTGGAATCAAGTGATCCGGCCGTACCGGAAGGGGCGTTAACCCAATACACAGAGTGAATTTTGCGGGATAATTTCATTCCTCTCATCATGGACGCCCTATCGCGGGCGTTCCGGGACCTGTTCCAGAGCCAGGTTTTATGGTTCATGGTATGGCCGATTGTGGCGGCGAGCCTCTTGTGGATTGTCCTGGATATGACCTTCTCGAGTTTGTTTGCCGAGTGGGTCGCAAGCACGCTGGACTCCGTCGGTATTCGGGACGGGCTGGAAGATCTGCATCCCAGATGGGCTGCCCATGCGGTACAGGCCCTTGCCCATCTGATCCTGTTCACACCTCTCGTTTTTGTTACGGCAGTCATCATGACAGCCTTGTTTTCGATGCCTGCGCTGGTCAGTCTGGTGAGTGAACGAGACTACCCGCAGCTTAAACACGAGAAAGGGGGAGGGACGGTCGGCAGCTTGGTCAATGTTCTTCTTGGCTTGCCAATTTTCATCGCGATCTGGATGATTACAGGCCCCTTATGGCTGGCGGGGGCAGGAGCGATTCTTCCCTTTATTGCTGCTGCATATCTGAACCAGCGGATGTTCCGGTATGACGCGCTGCTTGAGCACGCCAGCTTCGATGAATTGGAAACGCTCTTTTTCATCCATCGGGTACCTCTTTGGATTCTGGGCCTCGTGACCGGTCTGATACAATTCATACCCGTTTTCAATCTCTTCGCACCGGTTTTCACCGGCTTGGCTTTTGCGCATTTTAGCTTGGCGCGCCTCGACGAATTCAGGCAGCATCCACGTGAGGTGTTGTTGCATGCCAGCCAGTCGGAACAGTAACATCAACACTTGGCTTTGCCCGGACTGAAAAGCGGGCGAGTCCAATCCTCGGTAGATCGCATGGCCGTCTGTTCAGGTTTATCCGCGCAGTCCCGCGCAATCAATTAAGACTACCTATGAGCATTTTCACTCCCGCCGCTGCCCAGAACCGGAAAGAAATGTTTTCTCTGGATGGCACATCGTTCGGAAAGTCCGCAAAGACGGTGCGGAAAGCGGTATTTCCCATTGCCGGGCTGGGCACTTTTTTCGTCCTGCTCGCCGGCGCAACGACAATGGCTGCCGGTGCCAATAGCGCTTTCGCCGAATCCGGCGCGGTCGGTCTCTCACTCAACCTGGCAGATTCCAGGAACAAGCATGTCTCGCGTCCGGATCAGCCGGCCTCCCGGCAAGCGGATGAGCAGGCTGCGCCAAGACTCTTGAATCTCGGCTCCCACACCTTTCCGGTAAGCACGCGTAACAGGCTGGCGCAGACATATATGAACCAGGGGCTTAACCTCTCCTATGCCTTCAATCATGCCGAAGCGGGCCGCTCATTCAAGGAGGCCACGCGTCTCGACCCGTCGCTTGCAATGGCTTACTGGGGACAGGCCCTCGTGCTCGGCCCCAATATCAATGCACCCATGGACCCGGCAGCCGAGCAGACAGCGCTGGAGTTGGTAAGAAAGGCAGCCTCTCTTTCTGCACACGCATCCCCACGCGAAGGCGCGTTGATTCACGCGCTTGAGAAACGCTACACGGGAAATGGTGAAGATCGGAAAGCGAACGATAATGCTTATGCAAAGGCAATGCGCGAGGCGCATCGGCAGTTTCCCGATGATCTGGATATTGCGATGCTGTACGTAGAATCAGTAATGGATCTTGATTCGTGGGGATATTGGATGCCGGATGGGTATCCCCGCAATGAAACGGCGCAGATCGTCGCGCTGACGGAGTCCGTGCTTAGGCGCAATCCTCGTCATCCCGGCGCCACGCATATGTACATACATCTCGTCGAACCCACGAGTACGCCCGAACGTGCCGAGAAGGCAGCCGATACACTGCTGACATTGATGCCGGATGCCGGTCATCTCATCCATATGTCATCGCACATTTATCAGCGCGTAGGCAGGTATGCCGATGCTATAAAAAGCAACGAACTCGCCATCGCAGCGGATAAGAACTACCTCGCGCACCAGCACGCCCAAGGGATTTATCCGCTGGTTTATACCCCCCACAATATGCATTTCCTATGGTGGGCTGCAACGGCCGATGGGCAAAGCCGGCTCGCCATGGAATCCGCTCGCAAGGCCGCGGCCGTTATCGATGATCAGACGCTCGCTCAGGTTCCCGCTACCGCAATATTCCGGGTAGTGCCTTACTGGGCGTATGCAAGGTTTGGAAAGTGGAACGAGATATTCCAGGAGCCGGAGCCGCCAGGCAGCAACGGGTTTCTGAAAGGAGGCTGGCATTATGCTCGCGGACTGGCCTTCGTGGCGACGAGACAGTTACCGCAGGCTGAACAGGAGTTGAGCGCGTTGCGTGAAATCCTCAAAAACGACCCGCTCGACTGGCCGCTTCTATCGAGAAATACCGCGCGTGCAGTCCTCTCCATAGCCCCTGAAGTGCTTGCGGGCGAGATTGCGAATGCCAAGGGGCAATTTGACGTTGCGATCGCGCACCTCGACCGTGCCGTTCGTCTCAACGATGACCTGATCTATACGGAGCCTGCCGAGTGGCAATCCCCTCCAAGACTAACGCTCGGGGCGGTTCTTCTGGAAGCCGGGCGGCCAGCCGAAGCGGAAGCAGTCTATTGGGAAGATTTAAAGCGTAATCGTAATAACGGCTGGGCGCTCTTCGGCTTGCTGCAGTCACTGCGCGATCAAACGAAAGAGGATCGGGCGGGGCAAGTAGAAGCTCGCTTTAAAAAAGCCTGGGCGCGTGCCGATGTCGATCTTCGCGCTTCGAGATTCGGGTGCATCTCAGCTCCGCAGCGATAAAGGCAATTGTTCTTTCCGGGAACTGCTGTCGGTCGTTTAGCACTGCCGAGGTTCCTTCTTTTACTTGCGTTTCAGGTTCACGAGCGCCCCGCTGTCAGCCTATGCGTCGCCCTTTTATTGAGGGAATTGCGAAGCGAGCTTTTCCCTTCCGCTGTTATCCGTCCTCTCGGACAGTACATAATGCAAACTGAGGAATCGCCGGAAGACCACCCGTTGGTGTTTACAATCGGTCATTCAATGCGTCCGCTCGACGAATTCATTGGCATGCTCAAAAAAAACGGAGTCGAACGCGTTCTTGATGTACGCACAGTACCGCGCTCACGCAGGAATCCACAGTTCGACAAGTCCGTCCTGCCGGAATCATTGCCCGAAGCAGGCATCAAGTATACGCATCTGCCGGAGCTGGGCGGGCTGCGGCACACAAAGCGCGAATCGATCAACAAAGGCTGGCGCAATGAGTCTTTCCGGGGGTACGCGGACTATATGCAAACCCCGGAGTTCGAGGCGGGTGTGCGGGAGGTGCTGGGGCTTGCACAAAACGAGCGGTGTGCGTTGATGTGCGCAGAGGCCGTCCCCTGGCGCTGTCATCGTTCGCTTATTGCCGACGCCCTTCTCCTTAGGGGGGCTAGGGTTGAACATATCATTCATTCGAACGAGAGGAAATTGCACGTGATGACACCTTGGGCGCAAACGGATGGATTAAAAATATTTTATCCTCCATCGGAGGACACGGAAGATTCAGATAACAAATAGCATAAAATACGTCGAGTTTCGGCCGGAGCGGAGTTTCATTTGAAGTCAGGCCGCTAAAGGCGCGGATAGGTTTGCTCGACATTGGGAGAGCACATGAAAATTTTTTTGCTTATTATTGCAAGTCTCGCGAGCCTCACGGGACTGGCTTTTCAGCCTGTGCTGGCTTATCAGCCAGCCTTGCCGGGGCAGGCAGGCGCCGGGAAAAACCCGGCCTCGCAGCGGACAGGGCAGGCCGGACAGCCCGGATCGCCGGAGCTCAACAATCCCCTGTCTCGTCCTCAGAATATGCAGTCGAAGCCATGGGAGGCGCGGCCCTGGGAGCAGGCACAGGAGGAGCTTCGCGGCGAAGAGCTCAAGCGAAGCGATCCGCGAAAAATGGAAGAAGGGCGTCGGGTCGGCAGAAAGGCAAGGAAGGAGCGTGCTGCACGCCTTAAAGAAAAAGGCCAGGCTGTCAGCTACGAAGATCGCGTCAAACAACGCCAGACGAGATGGCAGCGCCATCAGTTGCAAAGCGACCAATATTCGACTCGCATGTCTCAGTAGAGCATCGGCTCTCTCGTTCAAACTTGGATGGATCACGTTCGGTGAGCGGCGGCAGGCAGGAAATCTTGAATTTGAAATCTTCCGTAATCTGATTGGGAATCAGGTCGAATAGTGTCCGAAACATACCTCGTTATCGCATCTTCTGCTGTCCTTCTGGTTACGATGGCGTTCCTGGTAATCCGGCTGGGCATACTTTCCGCAATGGTACGGGATCTTCTCGGGCAGCAAGCCAGGCTGATGGAGGAAAAGCATCGCGACATGCTCAAGGACATGCACGAGAGCTTGGCAAACCAGGGAGACCGATTATCCGACGCCCTTGGTAAAAATTCCGAGCAACTGCGGGGAACGCTTGAAGCTCGCCTGGACGTCATTAGCGGAAAGGTGGCCGAGCGGGTCGAGGAGGGTTTCAGGAAAACCAATGAGACTTTCACGAATGTGATGGCGCGGCTGGCGACGATCGATGAGGCCCAGAAAAAAATCGACAGCCTCACGACAAACATGGTGAGCTTGCAGGAGCTTTTGGGAGACAAGCGTTCAAGGGGGGCATTTGGCGAAGTTCAGCTCGAGGCGTTGGTGCGCAATATCCTGCCCCCTGCCGCGTACACGATGCAATACACTCTCTCCAATGGCCATCGGGTCGATTGCGTGTTGCGATTACCTCCTCCCACCGGAATGGTCGCTGTGGACTCGAAGTTCCCGCTGGAAAATTTTCACCGCATGTTCGATCAGGCCGCAAGCGAGGTTGACCGGTCGGCCGCGCAGAAACAATTCAAGGCAGACGTAAAAAAGCACATCGATGACATTGCCGGAAAATATGTTGTTCCCCCGGAAACCTGCGATGGCGCGGTGATGTTTGTTCCTGCAGAGGCAATCTTTGCGGAAATTCATGCCTACCATTACGACCTGGTCGACTACGCGATGCAGAAACAAGTCTGGATCGTTTCGCCCACAACCCTGATGGCGGTATTGAATACGGCGCGGGCGGTGCTGAAGGACCTGGAAACGCGCGAGCAGGTGCACATCATCAAGAACGAACTTTCAAGGCTTGGCAAGGATTTCGTCCGCTTCGACGAACGGATGAAAAAACTGGCAGATCATATCAGGCAGGCCAATCAGGACGTGGAAGAGGTGCATATTTCCAGTCGCAAGATCAGCCAGCGCTTTGCCCGGATCGATGCGGTTGAACTGGATGCGGCGCAGGCTGATAGTCCCGCCCTGACTCCAGGGGGAGATTGACGGGGATTCCACGTGA
>DASSHJ010000120.1:0-5894 GCA_035692965.1 Nitrosospira sp.
CATTCTTATCTTTATCCCAAACTCGCAAGATGTCCTCCAGACAGTGATCGATCATCTTCTGCAAATCTGTTCGAGACAGATCGCTGTCGATCCGCTCAGCCTTTTCGCGTTGCTGCCACCGGGGATTTTCGACGCTATCAAGAAGTCGAGCCAAGGAAACGAAGGTGGTTTCGATCCATTGTGGATCTTCCCAGTTATCAGCGCTGGCGCGCATGGCTTTACGCATCATCTCTTGATAAGGGGATGTTTCTGTCAACCCTATGGCAGGGTGGCGGCACCCCTTGAGAATCAAATACTTCAGAACAGGATGACAGGCCACTTTCTTGTATACAAACCGAAGATTGCGGCCGGGTGGGGTAAGGCACTCTCCTTCAAGGATCGGCTGATCGCAGATATCATAGAGGTTCGCGTTTCTTGTCATTGCTTTTGTTCCTGTATAAAAACTGTATCTAAAGACGCAGCTTCAAATAAGTGAACGACAGCAGAACGTTTGCCGGTACCTCGTATTTAATGGCGACTCGAATAGAAAAAATGAGGTGCTCCTGCATGTTTGCGGCAGGTCTATCGCCCAGGAGATCTATCCTTCCTTGCTATCACGAAACATTGAGACTTCCGTTTCTGGAACGAGTTTTGTTTCTTTGAATGGTAAAAGCGTTGCCCTGAATTTTGCTTAAGGGCGGTAGATCGAATTCCCGCACATGCATCGCTGATATTTGATGGTATCGACTATAATAATTTTAAATGATCAGCTGAGCGACGGCCTCATCTCACCATTAGATCAAGGGAGATAGCTTTGAAATTATTTGCTGGTGCCTGGATGGAACGACACAAGCTTCTCATTCCTGTTTTAATCCTCTGCGCTGCCCTGCTGCCTGGCTGCGCATCGTTTGGAGACAACGACCCGGACCGCGGCGCGACCACGGTCAAGCAGGACTTTTTCGGTGATCGTTTCACCACCGTAGAGTATCTACCCCAGAACTGGGCCGCTGCTGACAGCCTCTGGTTTTATTCAGTGACGCAAGGGTCGAACATGATGCCTTACGATTTCTTCATGGTCCTGGAGAAAAAAGGAAGCGGGGAGTTGTTCCGGTCAAACGAAAACATGAATTTCTATCGCTATCTTCCCCAGAAAGCGACCCCCAGCAACCCGGACGCATTACCCGTCGGCTTTGTCAAGGACCCATACAAAGGCAAGGATTACATCGGCTTGACGTGCGCCGCGTGCCATACGGCCCAGATAAATTATAAGGGCAAAGGCATACGCGTCGATGGCGGCCCAGCGATTGCAGATATGGAGAGCTTCATGCGGGACATCGTCAAAACACTGCTTGAAACTCGAAATAATGATGAGGTCAGGAAGCGCTTCGTTCAGAATGTATTGGCAAGAGGATCGTACAGAACAGAAGCCGACGTGATCGCCGATCTCGATACATACGTCAACCGCTTGTCAAGCTACATAACCATCAACTACAGTACGACGCACTACGGCTATGGGCGGCTGGATGCATTTGGACGCATCTACAACAGGGTACTGGAACACATCATCAATACGAGAGAGCTGAACGAACTCCTGCGTGATCCAAGGGTGATGGGGGAGCGGGCCCTTACTGAGGCGGAACTGGAATCTCTTACTGGCAAGTCAGGTACTGTTCTGACAGGCACCGAGCGCGACCTGATTGTGCGCGGCATTATTACGCGCTTGAATGAAACGAATGGATGGGAAGCACTCGGAAAGTTTCGAAAAAAATTGTTCAATCCCCCCAATGCCCCCGTGAGTTACCCATTCTTGTGGGACACCCCCCGCCATGACTACGTGCAGTGGAATGGACTTACGGAGAATTCCGGATTGAAGGCAATCGCGCGGAATGCGGGCGAAGCGATTGGCGTGTTCGGCACGCTCGACTGGACAGAACGTGAGGGATTTTCGCTACCGTCGTTCATTACAGGGCAAGGTCTCTCGGGCAAGCATATAAGCTTTGATTCTTCTGTGAACGTCATGAACCTGCGCCGCATCGAAGCGCGTCTCTGGAAACTGCAATCCCCCCAATGGCCCGAAAACATCCTTGGTCCCATCGACACAACCCGCTGGGCGAATGGCCAATCGCTCTATAACAAGCATTGCGCGAGTTGCCATCCTCGCATCGTTCGGGACGAACCCGACCGTCGCGTGGTCGCACGCATGTCGAAAGCGAGCAACGCCAAGACCGACATCCAGATGGCGCATAACGCGGTAACCTACCAGGGCTTCTCGGGGATTTTGCGTAATCAGTACGTAAACTTCGGGCCAGGTGATACGTTGCTCGACCGTAAAGCGCCTGTCGCCGCGCTGCTGACCAAAGCAACAGTCGGGGTGGTTGCAACACCCGAGCCGGATAAATGGTTCCTGCAGCGCTGGGGCGAATGGGCGTATAACTTGGCAACAGGATTTCGGGATAATGCGATCAAAGCGTCAATGAAGCAGGGAGACTACGATCCGGACACCACCGCCAATCCCGTAGCTTCGTTGAGCGCTTACAAGGCGCGTCCATTAAACGGCATCTGGGCAACAGCTCCTTACCTTCATAATGGCTCGGTGCCGACACTCTATGATTTATTGCTCCCCAAAAAAAGGTTGGGTGATCCGGAAGACGGCGAATACCGGCCTGATGAGTTTGAAGTAGGGTCACGGGAATTTGATCCGGAAAAAGTGGGGTTCAAAAGCAGCGGCTATGGAGGTTTTATATTCAATGCCCAAGGTGTCAAGGAGGATACGGGAGGATACACCAGGGGAAACAGCAATGCCGGACATGAGTACGGAGCGAGGCGAGTGGCCGATGAATCCGATGGGCGGGTAGATCAGAAAACCAAGGAATCATGCGAAAACGAAGAAATCAAGGACGCCGACCTCGACCCGTCTGTCAAGCAGAAGTGCCTGTACCCCATGTCCAGGCAGGATCGGCTGGATTTGCTTGAATACCTGAAGACACTGTAACCAGAGCTGGGGCTCGCCTCTGATCTTCAGGAACACACACAACTTCAAAAAGGATAAAGGAGCAAAGATGACCGCAAGCTACCTGGAACAGTATGATGCGGCGTCCGAGGCAGATAAGCCCTATCTCGCCCGGCGCTGGATGGACACCGAACCTCTGCCATTTTTCAAGGAATTGCGCGAGAAGCGACCCATCCTGGTAACGCCGAAATTCACTCTGCTTACCCGCTTCGACGATTGCAGGGAAGTGCTCAACATGCCCAGGGTATTTACGGTAGAGCCCTACGTACCAAAAATGGGCGACTACCTGATGATGCACGACGATGATGCGCTTCACACTCGGGAAAAATCGTTGATGCAGTGCATGTTGAACCGGGATGACCTCCCTGCGGTTCGTGAAATGGTCGGCAAAGTCAGCAAGGAAATACTGGACGAGGCCAAGGGAAATATCGAAATTGTCAACAGCTACTGCCGGATGGTCCCTGCGACCCTCGTACGGGAATATTTCGGATTAACTGGTGCAAAACGCGAGGATTTGATCGAGTGGTCCTACTGGAACCAGTACGACACCTTCCACAACCAGCCTTTCGATCTTCTCCCCCCCGAAAAATCCCAGTCCATTATCGATCGGCATAATGAGACGTCCAAAAAGCTGGGAAAGTTTATAGTCGAGCTGATTGCCCGCCGTACGCTACAGGTGAAAGCTGAAGAAATAACGCTATCGACGCTTGTACGCCTGGATGATGACATTGTGACGAGAATGCTGCGTACGGACTACCCAAAGCAACTCGAGTTTGATATCAAGCGGTTGGGAATCAATGCAGGGGGGTTGCTGATAGGAGCCGTCGAAACAACCTCTCAGGCAGTTGCCCAGGTTATCCAGTACCTGATGCAGCATCCGGAATGGCTGCAGAAGGCAGAAGCCGCCGCAACGAAGGAACCTGTGTCAGAGTTCGATGGTATCGTTTGGGAAGCTCTGCGATTCGTGCCGATCACGCCCTATCTTTTCCGTACCACGGCAAGCGATTACACGGCAGCCAAAGGAACGGGACATGAAACGGTACTTAGAAAAGGCACCTACGTGCTGCCGGTAACGCTTTCCGCAATGTTTGACGACCGCGCATTCGAGTCGCCGGATGAGTTTATTCCAGGCCGCAACTGGTATAACTATTGTCACTTTGGATTCGGGAGTCACGAGTGCCTGGGGCGCTACGTTGCCGGCGTAATGATTCCCGAAATGGTACGTCAGGTCCTGATGCGGCAGAATGTCACGGCTAAAGCGCCGATCGACTACAAGTCCGGCCCCTTTCCGGAGCAATATGACCTTTCGTGGACGGTACAGTAAGACTTTCTTAGGCCTCAGATTACCTGATTATTTTGCCCCGGCTTCCTTCAGCACGTTCGCGGCCTCCTGATGACGGTATTTCGATGCGATCATCAACGCGGTAGCCCCATTTTCGGCTTTGGCATTCACATCCGCCTTGCCAGTGAGAAGAGCACGTATCGCACCGGTTTGCCCGACCTGAGCGGCAAGCATCAGTGCGGTCGCCCCATTGCTCAGGCGGGCGTTCACGTCGGCGCCGGCAGCAAGTAACGTCCGTATTACATCGCCGCGGCCCTCCTGCGAGGCCTGCATGAGGACAGTGGCGCCATCATTTTTCCGGGCGTTCAGATCAGCTCCCGCCGCAAGCAATTCTTTTACGACCTGAGCGTGACCTCTTTGGGCTGCGCGCATCAACGCGCTGACGCCATTGCTGGTCCTCGCATTGATGTCCGCTTTGGCCGACAGCAATAGCTGAACCACATCTTCGTATCCGCTGTCCGATGCTGCGATGAGTGCAGTAACGCCATCCCCTGCTTTTGCATTCACATTGGTTCCCGACTTAAGCATTGCCCTTACTCGTGCAAGATCGCCGCTTCCCGCTGCACTGATGAGCCCGCTTTCATGCTCGCCCGCCCACGCACTGGTCCAGGCATAAATTGCGGCCAGCAAAAATATAACGAATGCATACCTACGTGCGTCGATCAAGGGGTGTCTTTGCATTGAATGACTCGAATTCGCGGTGGTGGAAAATCTACAGAAACTCAGGCTAAAAACATGCGAGCACGTGAAACAGGTGCAAGCTCCGGGTCTGCACTCTCTTGTTGGCAACAGAGTCCATAACAGTGCAATATACTACAGGGCTCGACGCTGCCCTTCCAATAAACACGGCTCGGCTACATATCACCTGACCGCGCTGTCTTTTTAATCCAGGAAACCCATGCGAAAAACGCTCATCCCATCGTTATTGTTATTACTATTGCCATTGACCAGCTCGGCCGAAATTACCGCGCGCCCCGGCCTGTGGGAAATCACGACGTCCTCGGCCTTGTTAGGGATGGTCCCCGAAGTTCCCCCGCAGCAACTGCAAAAGTTGACTAAATTGGCGAAGCAGTATGGAGTGGTCATGCCGAAAATCCAGAATGGCGCAGCAACTTCCAGAATTTGTGTCACGCCGGAAATGGCGGGACATAACATTCCGGATTATTTTCACCAGCGGCAATCCGGGTGCAACGTCAGCAAAACCGCCGAAACAGAAAACAGCTATAAAGCGGACGTCGTTTGTTCGGGAGCGCAGATCAAGGGAAACGGAAAGGCAGAAGGCACTTTCGTCGATTCGGAGACCTTCTCCGGATATACCGAGTTTAACGGTACCGTTGCCGGGACTCCCATCAAGGATCGGGCAGATACCACTGGCCGATGGATTGGTGAGCATTGCAAAACAGCCCAGCCTGCCGACGGCCTTTGAACAGGTAAAGGCTGGAAAGGGAAACAAGATTCGAGCCAGGTAGCCGATTTACGATCAGGCAATTGGCATCCGCTACTTACCCAGCGCTTCCAGCAGTTTCTCGTGGATTCCGCCAAACGCGCCATTACTCATGATGA
>DASSHJ010000121.1:0-5016 GCA_035692965.1 Nitrosospira sp.
GGACACAGCATTTGCGAAGATACGGGCGCGTGTGCAAGGAACTAGGCTTGCATTCAGGACTCTGGCGGGGACCGTGCGAGACTGTGTTTGAAGCTGTTCCAGGTAAATAATCAGCGGAAGGTCGGTTTCCAGGCAAAGAAATAAGGGCTTTGTTCCCCGCTCGCTGCACGCAAGTCGCCGATCGCCTTCGGCAAAATGATCGCGTTCCGGGAACTCCTTACCTATCCGCAGACCGGATCAAAAAATGCGGCGCAAAATCCTGATCGTTTTATCTGCCCTCCTCTGCGGCATGGCGCTTGCCGTAATCGGGGTTGGCGAGCTTCTCTCCGGACCTGTTCCCACAGCTGTAAGTACCCTGCTGACCGATGTTGCAGTCGAGCCCGTCCAGATTTCGCGGACGCAATGGGCGCAAAGCGGTGGGGTGAAAAATGACACTGAAAATGAAAAGAGGCCCATCAAAGGGTGGCTGTTGCGGGGGGTTCGAGGCCGCGGCGTGATACTACTGGTCCATTCGCTTCGGAGCAACCGGGTGGAAATGCTGAGCCGGGCGCGTTTCCTGAACGAGCAAGGCTATGGAGCACTTCTGATAGACCTCCAGGCGCATGGGGAGACATACGGAGACGAAATCACCTTCGGCGTGCGGGAGTCGCAAGACATCGAAGCGGCTGTCGATTACCTGCGAAACGCCTTTCCGGGAGAAAGGCGGGGTGCGATCGGAGTCTCGCTGGGAGCTGCCGCTATTGTGCTCGCCAAGAATCCGCTCGGGCTGGACGCAGTTGTCCTCGAATCCCTCCATCCCACCCTCCGGGAAGCAGTCGAAAACCGCCTGAAACTTCATCTCGGCGAGTTCGGGCCGATACTCACGCCGCTGCTGCTGTGGCAGATATCGCCCCGCTTCGGTGTCTCTCCAGAGGAACTGGATCCCATCCGGCACATTGGCGACCTCAATACCCCGGTATTGCTCATTTCGGGGACCGATGACCGCCACACCACCGTACCTGAAACTGAACGCCTCTTTGATGCGGCCCGGCAGCCGAAGGAACTATGGATCGTTCCCGGCGGCGGGCATTTCAACATGCACAGCTATGCAGGCAAGGAATATGAAAACCGGATATCAGATTTTTTCCACTCTCACCTGCAAAGATAAAATCATTCGCACCCTCTTCCGGGAAAGCCACCAGACTGGGATACGGTAAAATTCTGCGGGGTTTTCACCTGCTGTTCCCGCAGTGAATCCATCTACTTTCCCTTGTTTTCCAGAAAGAAGCGGATGGTAATAACGGCCTATATCATCTGTAGACAATATATGATAGTTTACCGATGACCCTCGCCAAGCCCGTGTTTTTCCGAGGTTTACGGGCTGTGATGGTTTTATCTGCACTATCTGTTGTTCTGATGCTTCAGCTAATAAATAAAGATAAGGAGAAAAAAATGAATAAATTTTCAAAAGCTGTCATCGTCGCTTTACTTTTCGGAGGTTCCATCTCGACCGCGAGCGCCGGCGGCGTTATCACCGGAGTTACGGCAACCGGCTTGAGTGGAGACTCGTTCAACGTTACTCTTAATGGTGGTGATCACACCCTCGACATCTCCAAAATCCTGGACAGCATCAATCCCGTGACGCTGACCTTTACCGTCTCCCACCAGGATGGTACTGGAGGTTCCCCCTACGCCGTGACCGAGAGCGTTACCAATCATACGGGGCAAACGTGGACCGATTTCCACTACAGTATTACGGAACCCGATCAAGGCAATGGCGTGGTGTTTACATCATTCAACCAATCGACCTTTGGGAGCTTTACGCTCGATTCGGCTCCTTCGAGCGGTCCTCGCGATCTTAACTTCACGGGAACGCTTACAGACGGCGGGACGGCCCAGGCATCGTTTTCGATAAGCCCGTTCGATCCGGGTCAAGGTAACGTCTCAACCTTTAGCGTAACCCAGACCCCGTCTGTTTCCGCAATCCCGGAACCGGAAACCTATGCAATGATGATGGCCGGTCTGTTGTTGATGGGCAGCATCGTAAAGCGCAGAAGCAACAAGGCATAACTGATTCCCTGAAACTGGTATCGGGAAAAACCCCGCTCTGCGGGGTTTTTTTTAGCCTTAATCCGCCGTTGATGTCCATTGTCCCCACGCTGCTACTCTCGTCTTTCGGGATTTATCTCCCTGTTTACACATCGCCCATCTAGCAGCATAAATGGGCCTGTCTCCAGTTTGAGACAAATTTTATTCTTTTTTTCATTAGCTTACGCGTAATACATGAAAAGGCGTCCTCAAATAAAGACACGGCAATACGCCCATTTTTCCGGAGCCCGGCCCCGACCAGGGCTTGCGTGTTGCTTTCCAACGACAGATATCCGTCGGCTGACTCTTGCAACCCTAGCCCAAGTTTCTGATTTGAATCGAGTTATAAATCCTGGCACGATAAATGCTTCCTTGACTATTGGCGCTCGGCAGGAGGCAAAATCTCCGTATATAAAACAAGTCTTGCAGAAAAGCTCCACGCCAACGCTGAAGCTCATTTCAAGGAGATAAAAAATGACCAAGACATTGAACAACAAGATCCGGGGTTGAACTGGCTTAACCTGGACAAGTAGCAGAAATGCCCCGCCTATGGCGGGGTTTTTTGTTTCCGTCTCCGGGTCATGCCAAATCAATTTGCGCACCCCCACACACAGGGCGAGCTGTGTGCCGTAGCGTACAGAATTAGCCGGAAGCACGCTCGACAATATGGCAGCGTTGCCGTATTGCCACTGCATTCACCGTTTCCGCCAGCGGCGCCAGCAATCATCAACTGTCGAAAACATGGACGTTCTTAAAAAGGATAAATCATGAGCTCAATTTCGGTCTGGCGCGCTACAGCGCCCGCTACACCCTCTTATCCGAGGCTCGAGGAAGACGTTACCGCCGATGTGGTAATTGTAGGAGGAGGCATTACTGGCGTCACCTTGGCCCTGGACCTTGCCGAGCAAGGGACCTCGGTCGTGCTGCTCGAGGCCTATGATCTTGGCTTCGGCAGCACGGGCAATTCGACAGGAAATCTCTACGAAACCATCAGTCGCGGTATTGGCAAGATCGTGAACCGGTGGGGGGAGGACACAGCTCATGCGGTTGCCGTTGCCAGGCGGTCAGCTGTTGACCAGATCGAGCGGCGAGTTGATCAATATCACATCGCGTGCGAATTCCGGCGATGCCCACTCCGCCGCTACGCGACCTCTGACGGCGCCCGGGAGCATGTGGAAAAGGAATATCAAGCCTCGCTCAAGGCGGGACTGGCGGTGCGGCTGGAGGATGAGTTGCCCCACCCCTTTCCCCCGCCCGTCGGTCCAGTGCTCGTACTGGACAACCAGGCGCAATTCAATCCCGAGGCTTATGTTCGGGAGCTCGGCCGCCAGGCAGCAGACCGGGGTTGCCGCCTTTTTGAATACTCTCCGGTTGTGGAGGTCGACGCCGAACAGCGTATCGTGCGTACCGCCTTGGCCAAGGTGAAGGCCAAAGAAATCGTACTCGCGACACACACCCCAAAGGGATTTCATGTCGTCCAGGCGGAAATGACAGTCAACCGGGAGTACGGCATCGCCAGCCGGGTTATCAAGGCCTCTTACCCTCAAGGAATTTTCTGGAGCAGCGGCGTGGATCGCCTCTCGGTACGTACCCTGGATACGAAGGACGCTACCTTCCTGATCTGTGTGGGCGAAGAGTACAAGACCGGGCAGCAAGATGCACGGGGCAATCTGGACAGACTGGAGACTTCGGCCCACGCATATCTGAATACCGGCGAGATCGAATTTCACTGGTCCGCACAGAACTACAGCCCGGCCGACGGTCTGCCCTACATCGGGCGCGACTCGTCCGGGTGCTTCATTGCAACCGGTTTTGAGACCGATGGCCTTACCTACGGAACGCTTGCCGCATCGATCATTGCCGACCAGATCGCGGGGCGGGACAACGCATTCGCGCTACTCGTCAAGGCAAGCCGGTTTCAGCCGGTAAGAGGGGCAAGCGGCATCGTGGAAGAAAACGTTTCCGTAATAAAATCCTTCATCAAGGACTACGTGACAGACCGCAAGACCGAGCCGCTTTCGCATCTGGAGCCAGGCGAAGGAGCCCTCGTCGAAGTCAATAACGAGTCCGTTGCTGCATACAAGGATCCGGAGGGCAAAGTAATTGCCGTGTCGCCCGTTTGTACCCATATGAAGTGCAAGGTCCACTGGAACGACGTGGAAAAAACCTGGGATTGCCCCTGTCATGGAAGCCGCTTTGCACCGGACGGAAGCGTGATCGAGGGGCCGGCAATCCAACCGCTGGAGCGCAAGCAGATCGCAGAGCACTAAAAAGGAGGCTTCGTTCATAAGCCGCTCGGCGGCAAAGGCTGGGTCGGCTTCCGCGAAAAAGATCGAAAAGTCCTAACCGCCCCCTGTCGTAACCCATGCTCCATCGCCGGCGGTGCAATAGAAGCCAGGGTGGCGAGTTCACGGGTCCTTTGCATGTCAACCAGGGCGCGAAGCATCATCTGCTCCAGTAACTTTCCGAAAGCCTGGTTGTGGGGAAAAGTCTGGATAGTGTCCGGTATACGTATATTTCCGAGCGCGGTGTGAACTGCGTTTTTGATGCCCATGCGCGCGATCGTTTTTCCTTTCATGGTAATGAACATCGAAAGCTCATAGGCGTCGGTAATCGTCGTACCGACCATCCACAATGGATGCATCGTGCTCTCCCGTTCGGCTGCAACAGTCTGTGGGTCCGCCACATTGTTCAGGACCACCCTGATCTCGCCCTCTTCCCCCTCCTCCACTGGCGTTATTACCCCCGAGTCCCTTAGAATCTGATTGGCATAGTCCCTCAGGGGAACGTCCCCTTTCGGAAAATGCTGGCCATTGCGCTGGAACTCCACGCTCAGCTTGAGACGCAGAGGAACCTCGCGCTTTCTGAGGTCGTAATATGACAATCTGGGATAAGTGCCGCCGAGAAACGACGTTGTCGGCGTTGCGCACCCCCCCAGCGCCAGAACGA
>DASSHJ010000122.1:0-9257 GCA_035692965.1 Nitrosospira sp.
TACCGTTTCATTATGATTTTTCTCTTGTATCGCAGTATCTTCGAATTGCCACGCTAGGTTTCTGACAATAGAAAGACCGTCGACTTAGAGGAAATTAAACAGGTAGCCATCCAGGCACGAATCATCATATGAGCAGCGACGACAATAAAGGCAGCTGGTTTCAAAATCCGATACCCATCGTGATGGTGACTCTTATGGCGGCAGGCGTGCTGGTAAAGGTGGTACCCCTCGAAAGCGCTCGTCCGGGAGAACCTGACCGAACAAAATCGGTATTGATGGTCGAGCAGGATGTCGAGGCGCGCTTATGGCAGGATCCGTTGTCCGCCGTCGAGAACGAGATTTCGGCCCAATCCAGAGGGGATAAGAAGCAATCGGAAACTGCATCCGGGCACATCCATAAACCTGACGCTCTTCTCGCCAAGATTAAACAAACAATTACTGACAAGAAAGAAAAAAATAAGGTAACCATTCTTGCTGTAAATCTGTTCGGCGGCTCGTTCGACGCATCGGCCGAGTGGCGCAGGCGAACGCGCTTTGCTGTGCTCTCCGCTCTCGAGTTCCAAGGTTATAGCCCTGAAAACGCCGACGCCCTCGGGTATTACGTTACAACGCTTCAAAATGACTATGACGACAAAGGCTTCAGGAATGTTGAACTCGATATCCCGTACGAGTGGTTTTCCCGCTCAGAAAAAGAAGAAGACGAGCGATCCCGGGTACTCGTACTGTGGTTGAATGAAGACAAGCTTCTGAGGCCTTATAAAAACCTGCTTTCTCTCCTCGGCGAGCTAAGCACTGGCCTTAACCTTAACACCAAGGTTGTGGGCCCCGCGGGCTCAGGGACCCTACTGAAGCTTATCAAGGAGGCACACGACGATGCGGAGGTTAAGCAGAACCGTAATCTTAAAGGTGGCGGCACGCTTGATATATTTTCTCCGACCGCAACCATCTCCAATTGTGATTTATATACCATGAAGGCCGTTGCGGAAAGGCACGTCATGCAATGGAATTGCTTCATGTCGTCCGCGGAAATGAACATGGACGCTCTGTCAGACCTTCCCATCGTTCGCACCATCGCGACGGACGATGTTCTTTCAGCCGCCGTCTTATGGGAATTATGGCACCGGGGAATCAATCGCTCACGTCCATGGCCAGCTAAAGTGGATGGGCATTCGGCCGACGAAAGTGTCGTGCCTTCAGCCAAGTGTGATGACGGACTGGTCCTGCTCAGGGAATGGGATACGCAATACGCGGAGTCATTGGCGAGGAATATCCAGGATGGTTTTTCCGGCCTTTGCGGAGCGAAAGCTGCGCCACTGAAGACATTTTCATATCTACGTGGCCTCGATGGAGCGGTCCCTGCAGGCGAAGCAACAGAAGCAAATATTCAGGCCAAAAGCAGCAGGCAAAGCAGCGATGAATCGAAAGACCTGCGCAAGCAGCTGGAAGATGCTCCCCCAGAGCACGCCGAGGGACGAAGCCAATATGATTACTTGCGTCGGCTGACAGCGGAGATAGAACGGCTGGACAAGAATAGACAATTTGCCGGTAACGGGATCAAGGCGATCGGCGTTCTGGGATCGGATGTGTACGACAAGCTTCTCATCCTCATGGCGTTGAGGGCCAGGTTTCCCAACAAGATTTTTTTTACCACCGAGCTTGATGCCCGTTATCTACACGCCGATCAGAAGGATTGGTCAAGGAACCTTGTCGTCATATCGAGCTTTGGTTTGACGCTGGAGCCCGCACTGCAAAAATCGGCCTTGCCATTCCGGGATACTTACCAGACGGGAATCTATCTCGCCGCGCTTGCAGCGCTTGAGGAAGAACCGGCGCATGGAAACAGCTACACAGTGTTTTGGGCCGACAAGATGAAGAAATGGTTACGTCCGGGAATTTTCGAGATCGGCAGGGATCAGGCAGTGCACTTAGCCTCACCCTCAATAGATGATCTTGCAGACTGGATTAAAGGGGTCAACATGCAAGGAATTCAGCAAATCAGACCCAATAAACCGCAGTGTCCTGAAGAAAATTGGACAAAATGCGATCAAATTCAACCCACCCGGCAGGGAGATGTCGGAACGAGCCAAGGGGGGATCATCCTTGCCGTCATCGTCGCTGGAGCTTTACTGGCTATTTTGGCCAATCGTCATCTACAACAACTTTTCACCTTGGCGTTCAACACGCAAGCACCGGGCCACTCAACAGCAAAAAGCGCGTTGATTGGAGCAGCAGCAGGCCTATTGATTACGGCTCTGATTATGGAGCTGATCAGGAGAAGCTTGAATCAGTCGCTCGATCACGGCGTTGGAGAACCTTTTGAGTGGTTTGAAGGTGTAAGCGTCTGGCCTAGCCTCACGATCAGCTTTGCTAGTCTAATATTGATGACAGCGATCATTTGCCTGTTGAAATTCAAGCTTGAACGGGATGCTGCCTTCATCTCCCGCTATTTTGGGCTTGATCTGCCGACCAGCTACAGTCTCGGCCGCAACAGAATATCCGCGCTGTTTGTTGGGCCGCATATTGATGTATCGGGACTTGACAAAGATGGAAAGAGAATAGCGGATGAGCTTCTGCGATCAGGGGCGAAGCTCCAGGTGTCCACACTGTGGCAAAACTACTTGCGCGTCACCAATTGGCGCGAGGCACTTGAATGGGTAACGCTTTCAACCGTGACTGCGCTTATTTTCGTTGCACTGCTATTTTTCCTGTACGGTAACCCTGTGTTTCCGCACCGCGGAGATCTGGTGCAGAATCTGAATGCGATCCTTGGATTTCTCAACGCCCTGATGTTGTGGGCAGTTATCTTCTGGACGAGCTACGAAGCGAGGGCATGCGCGAGATTGATCAATACGCTGGGAAAAACCGGGGAGCATCTATGGTCCGATCCGCCCATTGAAACGCTTGATGCCAGGTTAGGAGTGCGTACCGATGATTTAACCCCTTATATCGACTTTCGGTTGATTACTGCTTTGACCCGACGCATACAACTGCTGATATATCTGCCTTTTATCTCGATTCTATTCATAATTGTCGGGCGCAGTGATCTTTTTGATGCAATGGATTTCCCCCCGGCCTTGATCGCTGTCGTTGTGCTCTCGCTCGGTTATGCGATATATACCGAAATTGTGCTTCGCAGCGCTGCGCTCGACGCTCGCGGCCAGATACTTAAGGAGTATGAAGAGAGGCTTTTTGTAATGGAAGGAAATGTGCCTGCCGAAGCTCCAGATAGAACTCGCGATGCTCCGTTAGCAACGGCAACTCCCGGCAACAGTTCGCAAACGAGTACTTCACGACCGCCTATAACTGCCGAGCAAATTAAGCTTTTGATGGAAAGAATCCGTAATACACATGAAGGCGCCTATGCGCCGATATCGCAGCAACCCGCACTTCAGGCCCTGCTCTTGCCGTTCGGGGGGTTGGGGGGCGTGCAATTGATTGAATATCTCATGAGCTTTACGATATCCCATTGAACCAATAGAAATGCTATGAAGAAAAGTGATAACGCGGTTGATCACCTGTGTTTACTTCACGGCATAGATAAAAGCAGGAAAGCCGTGAAACGACTATCAATTATTGCCGGGTTCGCGCTTGGGAATTTTACCTGTTCGGTTGCCGTGATTGCCCAGAATATGGAGTTCTCAAGCTTGAACGCCATGCAAGTTCTACCGCCGGTTGATCAACATGCATTTATTTCCGGAGATGAGATTCATACCAAAGATCGGGTAATGGATAGCAGCGCAGGTCTGTCCTCCAGGCCGGTTATCGTACTCCCCGTTCCACTTTCCCAGGGAAGACAGCTTCCCGCCGATCCTTATCGGTTTCACTACCCTGGTAGTTATATCCCTCGTGACACCCCCCTGCATCGTTTTAATGGATACATCGTATGCGATCCTCCTGACGCCGCCAAAAAAAAAGGAGAAGCGCGCCAGGGCACAAACACAGGCAAACCAACGGATCAGCTACCGGAAAAGGCGGCGACACCCCGGCTTGTCAAGATTACCTCGACACGGCCCCTCGCCGCGCCCGATTATCTGAAGTCCTGCCCCATCTACACGATTAACGGACAAATCCAGAGGGACGCGAGCGTCATGGCGAGCCCTTCGGCGGACGGGGAAGATAGTCGACCCGCGCAACGGGCGGGGTCTATTCCGTGACCGTAATCTGGACTGGCAATGCCCAGCCTTTGTCTGCCATCTTATGCTCTATATGGGCGACGATCTGACGGGCAGAAAGGCGATAAGCCGATTATTGAATCGTACTAACGCGTATCACCCTCGGGTCATCCGCGAACTCCAACAACAACCGCCGCACCCGCTCTTGCCATGCATTGGCAAAGGCAACCCGTTGCGCCTCATCGGCATGATCCTGCAGAATCGCTGCCAAGCGGGCTCCTTGCGCTGGATCGCCGGGCACGAGCGAAACATTAAGGGAAACTCCTACACTCTTGCCATTGTCCAGGCGGGTAAATATGATTGCCTCACCTTCGCGCTGTTCTGAAAAGCTTAGCAGCCCTTTTCGCCTGTAGCGCCCTTGAATCCCATGAAAGCCGTTGTCCGCAGCAGCTCCTGTAAGCAATGTCAGGACCTGCGCCATCACCCCCGTGGTTCCTTCATGCTCGGGCGCAGGCATATGCACTGCAATAGCGCCACGCTCCGCGGGTTCATCAGGATATAGCGCACTCAATGCAGCTCGTCCCATCAGAAACGCTCCGGCCACCGTAGGACATGAGTGTCCGGCAAGCCGAACTGCATCAAGGTAGCGGTATTCAAGCATTCCATCCTGGGCCGCGCCGAGCATATGTGCAAATGGATCGCGAGTCCGAACGACCGGGGCGTTATCGTAAAAATCAGGGAAATTCATCCACATCTCCTATGTCTCTCAAGGAATCGATATTCACCCTCTCCAAATGCCCATGCCCAGAATTATCCGGCTCGGTGGAAGATGCAATGGATGGGTGAGACTGCAACTGGGAAAAAAATACGCGCTCCTCATAGCGTACGTGAGCACTGGCAAGATCCGCGAACCTTTGCAAGCGTATGACGGGGGAAAGCTGGCAAGTACCGGTGCCAAGCCTTTGCAGTTCCTCATGTTCAGATATAAACCGCGCGACCGAATCGGGATCCAGCGAATCTTCCGCCACCTTTACCAAGCGTTCTTCACGCCTGCAATGGTCTGCCATAACGTTATGCCAGTGATCTTCCATACGGGCAATCATCCGGGATAAAACTGCTTCATCATTGCTTACGGCTGCCCGCCGTGCATCGCGCGCCATCACCAATGTCTGATGATGCTCGCGTGACAGTGCAAGCAAGGGACCAATTCGGGGCATATGAAAGCGATGCTCGTAATCGGGGCAGTACTCGAATACAAAAGGTGACCCTGAGTAACACTTTTCGTGTGCTACGGACGCCTCATTGTTTTCAGTGCCAGAGCCCATTTGTGGAGTTCGTTCAGCAAGGCGGAACCTGCGCTCTTGTGCTTATCTTCCGGCAGAAAGTTCTCCTGGTCATCGAAATAGCTCGATACGTTCTGGATAACAACCGACTCGAGCACGGGCATGATTTTCAGCGTCGTCAACGTGAGCTTTTCCATCTGCGCCGCGCGCACGCCGCCCGATATCCCGCCATAGCTGACAATTCCTGCGGGTTTATAGTTCCATTCCTTGTACACGTAGTCCAGCGCATTCAAAAGAGCGGGCGGCGGACTGTAGTTATATTCCGGAGTCACGAACACGTAGGCGTCAGCAGAGTTCACCGCGGCCGCCCATCTCTTCGTGTGCTCGTTCCGATAGTTCTGACGAACGGGATGTTCAGGCTCATCATAAACAGGAAGATCGAAGTCAGCAAGATCGACCAGTGACGCGTGAAATTGCCCGTGCAGCACCGCAAGCTCATGAAACCAGACCGCAATCCGCGGTCCAATCCTGCTTGGCCGGGTACTACAAATAACCGTATGAAGTTTAAGCTCTGTCCCTTCCATCATCGGACCACCTATAGAGTTTTCGCTTCCCTCTGCAAGTATAGTCTGACGGGGACGGCAGGGCGATGCCAGGACAGGCCAAGGAAAAATTCGCTTTTCCCAATCCTGCCACATACAGGTTGAACACTTCACCTTTTCTGTTCCCTTCTGGCGGAGGTTGAAACGATAAAAAAAGGCCGGGGTTCAGCCCGGCCTCGCGTTGCTGTGAATTACTAGTAATCCTTTTTGATCTTGATATGGTTAATAACCTTCGTGACACCTTCCACCGAATGGGCAATGGAATGAGCTTTGTCCTTTTCGGCTTGGCTACTCGCTGTTCCACCCAGCACGACCACGCCATTATTGTCCGTATCGACCGTGATGTTCATTGCGCTTACATCCTTTTCGGCTGCCAATTTGGCCTTTATTTTGCTTGTTATTACCGAATCCTTCACATATTCCCCAGCCTCAGAACGGTTCCCAGCGTCCGAACGATGTCTACCTGAATCCGTGGAGCTGCACCCAGCAGCACTCCCCAACAGGGCGCCAACCACCAGAAAGCTTAGAACAAGTTTATTTGTTTTCATGATTTTTCCTTTGAAATTAAGGGAGTGTGAATGATGCAGCAGAAAGCGGGCACGGTCTGTTCGGTTCCATACACAATGGCTCAGCTAGGGGCGCGTGAAAAGAAACCCCAAGAGTTTTTTCACACTGAGCCCATTTCTTAAATATGCTTGCCAAAGGTTTAGCATTTATTTATAATGCGAATCATTATCATTCTTAATTAACGAATATAACGAAAGCATTATGAGCTCCTCAAAACATTCCAAGTGGATTTCAGGTTCCATAAGGATTTGATCACATCCATAGACTTATCCGTTGCCGCCGAGTTTTCTCCTTCTTGGCGGCTTTCAGCCAGCCAGCCCTACCCTCGGGCAAGCCAGCTATTTTTTTATTCAGTAGTACAGGTTGTGAGGTGGGGTTATGAGGCGGTGGCGAGAACTACTTTCATGTAACCCCCTTCGCTTTTTCGTCCCTGAAGAAACTTCTTTCGATTTTTTCGCCAGTGCTATACGCATAGCCAACTCTTGCATCCATCAGTCCGCCAGTTCTTAAGTGCAGTCCTTGCGTGACTGATGGCTCGGATTTTTAAGATAGGTCGAAAAACATTAGCGGAGGAAAAAATGAACGGGGCTATGTTTGCAGCAAGGTTTGTGTTTATCGGAGTGATTGCAAGACCATGAATGCGGCGCCCGGAGTAACTTCGATCAAGTCCTGTACCCGGGGTGCCGGCGAGCCGCGAAGAGAGAAACCTGCAAAAAGGGAAGAGGCAAATGTGTCTGCCGATGAAGAGCGCAATGCTGGCTTCCCTTGCCTCTCAAGCGGAATACGAGAAAGAAATGTTCTGCTTTTTCGAGTGATATTCGAGCGGTATTTGTGCAAATCGCATTAATGCGCACCTACCGCGTCCAGCGCTTGATCGATATCGGCGATAATGTCATCAATATGCTCGACGCCTACCGAAATCCTTACAAGACCCTCCGTAACACCGGATGCTTTCAACTCGTTCGGATTCAACTGCCGATGCGTCGTCGACGCGGGGTGGCAGGCAAGGGATTTTGCATCCCCTATATTGACGAGGCGCAGTATCATCTTCAGCGCGTCAATGAACTGGGTACCTGATTCAATTCCTCCCCGGATTCCAAAGCTTAATATCCCCGATGCCTTTCCCTGGCTGAGACGCATGCAGAGTTCGTGGTGCTTGCTTCCCGGCAGTGCGGCGTAATTGACCCACTCCACCTTGGGATGCTGTTCCAGATATTGCGCAACTTTCAGTGCATTTTCACAATGCCGCTCCATTCTCAGACCCAACGTTTCCAAACCCTGCAATATCAGAAATGCGTTGAGGGGAGACAAAGCCGCGCCGGTGTTGCGCAGCGGCACGACCCTGCACCGTCCGATAAAAGCAGCATTCCCGAAAGCCTCGGTATACACCACGCCGTGATATGAGGGATCCGGTTCATTCAGCAGGGGAAAGCGCTCCCTGTGCTTGACCCAGTCGAAATTCCCGGAATCGACGATCATGCCCCCTATCGTGGTGCCGTGCCCGCCAATATATTTCGTCAGCGAATGCACCACAACGTCTGCGCCGATCTTGAATGGCTGGCACAAATAAGGTGTTGAAACGGTGCTATCAACGATCAGTGGCACACCTTGCTCATGCGCAATGCTTGCCAGTCTTTCGATATCAACAATATTTCCCGCCGGATTACCGATCGATTCACAGAAAATGACACGCGTCTTTCCGTCGATGCTACGAGCGATTCCCTCGTAGTCATCGTACGAAACCATACGCGCTTCGATCCCCTGCCGCGGAAAAGTATGTGCAAAGAGATTGTATGTGCCTCCATAAAGCTGGGTTGTGCTTACAATATTGTCACCGGCACTGGCGATGCACTGGATCGCGTACGTAATCGCTGCCATGCCCGATGCAACTGCCAGTGCGCCGACTCCACCCTCCATCTCAGCGATGCGCGATTCCAGCACCGCATTAGTGGGATTCATGATTCGCGTATAAATATTCCCCTGCACCTTCAGATCGAACAGGTCAGCCCCATGCTGCGTGTTATCGAAGGTGTATGATGTCGTCTGATAAATTGGTACTGCCGCTGCTCGCGTTGTCGGATCCGATGCATATCCGTAATGCAACGCCAATGATTCGAGTTTCACATGTCCTCCTCGTATGTGGCAGCGGAAAAATTAAGGTGAAGCGGATAATAGAATGCTCGCAAAGTGTCTCCGGCAAAAATGCCGCTCCTCTCCGTCGTAAAAGAGCCACCGGGCATTATTTCGGGCTCGCGCAGAAATCGGCCGCAGACATTACAGCCGTTGTCATAGAGGGGTTAAAAAAGACACTCCGCTGGCTCCCACCGCTCGGCCGTTATCGAGATTTTCCGCAAACCGGATTCCATTCGTTTCCGCCGGATCGCCAAATATCCGCGCTACCCTTCCCTTATGAAAGCTCGATAGCTGTTTTGCGAAGGGGATAACGGGATCCTTCACCCTGCCTGCCTTGCTCCCATACAGCGCTTCATGCAACTTTGGCAGCTCGTGCCAAGGTACAGTGGGCTTTGCATGATGTGCATTATGATAGCCAAAGTTGAGCGTAACAAGATTTAACCATGGATATCGGGTCGAAATAATATTACTAAAAGTATGGGATTGCTCATACTTGCGGTCACCCCTCCGCTTCTGCAGATCCGGGCCGTCAGATGCGAGGGTAATTCCATAGTTGTGTT